>CAMPHP010000877.1 GCA_946885925.1 uncultured Litorilinea sp. | reverse complement strand
CTGGTTGACGCCGCCGCTATCGTGTCACTGGAAGCATTGGCGGGCAGAGTTAAAGGGGGGGCCGGGGTCAGGGGTGTCGTTGCTGAAGCACCACCCGATGGGAAAATGGCAACAGCGCCCGACTGACCATTGCCAGCAAGCGGACTTACCAGGGGAGCAAAGACCCAACCACTCTGCTCTCCAGCGATGACATAGAGCCATTCTCCATCTTCGCTGAGGATGCTTAACGGCGTACCCGATGGTAGGCTGACGATCACCGTATGTTCAAGACCTGGGCCAGCGCGTAAATTCAATCCATCGGCAGCGTTGACCTGACCGGGCTGGCCTGTGCGGCGCAACTGGCGTAGCAGACCTGCTTGCACAAACTCGCGCTCGGTTGCGGAAAGTGCAACCAACTGGGCCAGCTCTGGGCCGTTGTAATTTCCGTCGCGGTCGGCGGCAAGGTGGTTAAGGTCTAGCCCTGCACGCATCAGCAATGCTTGATAGTCGTCACCCTTGGTATCACCCTCGGTATCACCCTCGGTATCACCGGTGTTGATCTTGTTCGCAGCGTAGAAAAAGGAATCAATTACTTGCTGGTTGGTGTAAATTCGGGGTATTGTACCCGTGCCAACCTCACTTATGCTCTCAGACATAGATCCTCCTGACTCGTTTCGGCTTGCAGCAAACAGTGAACAGTTGCAAGCGAATGCGTGCCACTATAAAATGTCACTAGCTTCCCATGACACTAGCTTCCCACAGCACGGAGAAATCATAACGAATTCAGCCACGGTGAATTCAAAAAGTGAGCAATGTTATCAACAGCGCAAAGAGTGTGTGAACGAGGACTCATCTGACTTGGGTTAGACAGTGGGGCAGATGAGTGATTACATTGTATCAAACAGGATGAAGCTCAACAATAGCCAAAAAAGGCCAACAGGTTGGAGAGTGTTCCCATGCAGGCTGATGACAAGCTGTTTGAGGCCGGACAATCTACAGGTGTAGCCAAGGTAGCACCCACTGGAGCAAGGCACCGGACGATTGACTGTGATATTCACAATGAACTACCCTCTCTAAAGGCGTTGTATCCCTACCTGCCTGACCACTGGCGTGATTATATTGAGGAATCAGCCTTTGTGGGGCCGGATTCCAACGACTACCCCAAGGGGGCACCGACGACAGCAAGGCCAGGCAGCCGCCCACCCAATGGACCCCCAGGTTCCGATTTGGCATTGGTGCGCGAGCAGGTGCTGGATGCCTGGAATGTGGATTTTGGCATTCTGACCAATGCTTACTGGGTGCAGAGTATCCACCTGGAGGATTTCGCTGCCGATATGGCAACTGCCATTAATCAGTGGCAGATCGACAATTGGCTTGACCAGGAGCCACGGCTGCGCGCGTCGCTGGTCGTCCCTAGCCAGAATCCTATGCTTGCGGCGCGCGAGATTGAGCGCTTTGGTGGGCATCCGGGCTTTGTCCAGGTAATCATGCCTGTACGCTCGCTGATTCCCTATGGCAAGCGTGCTTATGATCCCATTTACAGCGCGGCGACGAAGCATGGACTGGCAATCGGCATCCATTACGGAGGCGCACCAGGTCATTCGCCCACGCCAACCGGCTGGCCTTCAACCTATCTAGAAGAATATGCGGGCATGGCGCAGGTATTCCAGTCGCAGGTCATCAGCCTGATTTTTGAGGGAGCCTTCGACCGTTTCCCCGATTTGCGGATTGCGTTGATTGAGGGGGGCTTTACCTGGATGCCCTCGCTGATGTGGCGCATGGACAAAGAATGGAAGGGGCTGCGCCACAATACACCTTGGGTCAAACAGCCACCCTCGGATTATATGCGCGGCCATCTCCGCATGACGGTGCAGCCCATCAACGCACCGCCACAGCAGGAACAGCTTGTGCAGGTGATTGAACAACTGGAATCGGATGAGATGCTCATGTTCTCGACCGACTATCCCCATTGGCACTTTGACACGAATGAGGAAGCTTGGCCGGTCGTGCTGCCAGATGAGATCACTGCGAAAATTATGGCTGAGAATGCGCGCGCGTTTTACCAACTGCCGTTGGATGTCCAGCGCGCATAGCCCGGAGGCAAACTCTCTGTACGAACCTTCCTCGGAGCCAGAAGCCCTTTGGTTGGCTCCGAGGAAGGTGGTTGATCGAAACCGATGCAACACCGAATGCAGCAGTGAATGTGTGTGACTTAGTGGATAGGACTTAGTGGATAGGGAGGAAGCATGTCTATACATCCTGACGTTGCAGCACCCGAAGTTGCAACAGTGGAAAAGAAGCGAGCCAGTGACATCCCTGCAATCATCGACTGTGATATTCACAACGCACCCCCCTCTGACAAGACACTGTACAAGTATTTGCCAACGCGCTGGCAGGAATATCACCAGATGATCGGCAACCGGGGACATACAGGGGGTATTTATACACGCGCAGTCCCCAACGCCGCGCGTCATGATTCTTGGCCCCCGACGGGTGAACCCCCCGGTTCCAACCTGGCGTTTATGCGCGAGCAGTTGCTGGATCGCTGGCAGCTTGCGTATGGCATTCTGAATCCGCTCTATGGAGCAGGGGGACAGCTCAATCTGGAATATGGCGCGGTGCTGTCACAAGCGCTGAACGATTGGCAACTTGCCGAGTGGATCGAGCCAGAGCCACGGCTGCGCGCGTCGATTGTCGTACCGTATGAGGA
>CAMPHP010000876.1 GCA_946885925.1 uncultured Litorilinea sp. | reverse complement strand
CCTGCAAGACCGCTGGCCCTATGTTCTGGAAGACGAAGCCCAGGATAGCAGCCTGCTCCAAGAGAACATGCTGCGACTGCTCACATCTCGCCCTGGCAATTGGGTGCGTGTGGGTGATCCCAATCAGGCGATCAATACCACCTTTACCAGTGCCGATGTACGCTTTTTACGGAATTTTGTCGAGGAGAACCCAGAGTTGGCGTGCGACCTGCCCAATTCCGGACGCAGTGCGCGCCCCATCATCGACCTTGCCAATGCATTGATTGATTGGTCACGCACGGCGCACCCGCATCTGCCACCAAGCAACTCGCTTGCGCCGCCGCTGATCGAGCCGACGCCTTGGGGCGATCCCCAGCCAAACCCGGAACCTGGCACTCCAGCCTTCTACTTTCACACAACTCCGCTTACGCCCGAACGCGAAGTAGAGATGGTGATCAGGAGTGTAGCACGCTGGTTGCCAGAGAAACCAGACAAGACGGTTGCCATTCTAGCGCCGGAAAACCGTCACGGGTTTCGTATCACGGAAGGATTGGAAGCGGCAGATATCCCCTTTGACGACACGCTTTTGCGCAGCAATATGTCTACACGTGTAGCGGCCCAGGTTCTCTCTACTGTCGTCGGCTATATTGCCCAGCCCCAAATCTCGACCCAACTAGAGCGAGTCTGGCGCGAGGTCTGGTGGCCGCGGCTCGGTCCTCCCCAGTTGGCGCGATTAATGCGTACCGAGAGCGGGGTCGTGACCGCCGGAATTGATGAGGATTTGCCCACCTCCACGTCGGCGCTGCGTAAACAAGAGATCCCCGTACCCGTTGCCCAGTTCAGCCAAGCCATGCGCCAGCTTCACGAACCGGAACGATTCATCTTTCCCACCACTCGCGATTGGCTTGACGAATTAACATGGCTCGATGAAACCGAAGGATTGCGACCTATTCTAGAGGCATTCCGCACGGATCTACAACGCTGGACACGCGCCTCGATCTTGCCAGTTGATGAATTACTGCTCACCATCGGCGCAGAGCTATTTACCGATCCTGCGGACTTGGCCCTGACCCACCACCTGGCGGTCATGCTGGCAAGACTTGCTGACGAACACGCTACAGGCCCAGATCAATGGCGGCTGCCTGAGCTGGCCAAGGAACTCGACAATATCGCCCAAAACCGGCGTCGCGTTCTTAGCTTTAATGAAAATGAAAATGGCTATGAGGCAGTTCCCGGCAAGGTCACGGTAGCAACCATTCATTCCGCCAAAGGGCTGGAGTGGGATCGGGTCTATCTGACTGCGGTCAACAACTTTAGCTTTCCCAGTGGCAGTGAAAACGACAAATATCGCAGTGAACGCTATTGGACACGCGACAACCTCAATTTGGTCTCCGAAGTCATTGCACAGTTGCGCCAAGTGGCGATGGGGTCACTCGATGATTATGGGGCAGGGCCTGCCACCCAGGAGGCGCGCCTGGAGCTAGCCGCAGAACGGCTGCGCCTGCTCTACGTGGGCATCACTCGTGCCCGCCAGGAACTGATCATCACCTATAACACCGGACGCGCATCCGACACAGATCCCAATCCTCCTGCCCTGGCCTTTGAAGCATTGCGCCGCTTACACCCTCCGCAAGCGAACCGCTAGTGGCTGGTAATTTACCCCGCAATCTAGAAGTGACAGCATGAGAGCAATTCCACAGCAGTTTCGCCTCGCTCATCAACTCGCTCATCAATATGGGCTTCTGTGTCCGGCACAATGGTTTGCTGTGCAATGCCGCCCGTGCGCCCGTTTCTCAAGTTCAGTACAACAAAGGATTTTTGCATGACCATTACGGTAGGGTTACTCCGCAAATGGAAAGTTCCTGATGACATCTTTCGCCAATCCCCCGGCGGGTTGGGGATATGGGAGAATATCCGCTTAGTAGAACCGCCAGAAACCCCATCCGACTATGTGGTCATCTTGAACCGCCCCGCCGAACGTACCACGGTCATGTGCCCGCCACAACATGTCTGGGCCATCATCCAAGAGCCGCCAAGCGAAGTATCGCGGCACTGGCATCGAGGCTTTGACGTTTACCAGCGCATTTTCATGCAAGACCCTGCCCTAAAAGGACGCGGGCCACGCTATATTTTGAGCCAACCCGCTTTACCCTGGCTTGTCGAACGGGATTACGACTACTTGATGAGTTGTCCTGTACCAGTCAAAGAGAAGCCTTTGTCTTGGGTCACAAGCAACCGTAACGACACAGGGGGACACCGCCTGCGTATGCGTTTTCTAGGCAAGTTGCGCGAGCAGATCGATTTTGATCTCTATGGGCGCGGCTTCCAGCCCCTCCCGCAAAACGAAAAATGGAATGGTCTAGCCCCGTACCGCTATTCGATTGCCGTCGAAAACTTCCATACACCCTACTATTGGAGTGAGAAGATTGCCGACTGCTTCCTCGCCTGGACCATGCCCATCTACTCTGGCAGTTCAATCATCGAGAACTATTTCCCTAAAGAGTCAATGGTGCGAATTGACATCCGCGACCCGCAAACAGCCATTGAGCAAGTGCGTGAAACCATCGCATCTGACCTGTGGGAACGAAATCTCGACGCCATCAGCGAAGCGCGCCAACTCGTCCTCAACCGCTATCAACTCTTTCCATTTCTGGCCGAACAGATTGCAGCCCAGGAAGCGCTCTATGGTGGGCAGCGCCCTGCTCCACAAC
>CAMPHP010000875.1 GCA_946885925.1 uncultured Litorilinea sp. | reverse complement strand
GCGTGATCAGCGCCAGCAGCGGAAGCACCAGCTGCGCCAGCCGAAGTAGTGGCAGCTCCCACCCAAGAGCCTGCTCCCACTGATCGTGTGACACTTACCAGCGGCCAAGTTGTGAATCTGCGTGAAGGCCCAGGTACTAATTTCCCTGTGGTGGGACAGTTGGCTGTGGGCACTCACTATGATGTGACGGGCAAGAACGAAGACGGCTCCTGGTGGCAGATCAATTTTAATGATCAGAAGGCTTGGGTTATCGGCCAGTTGGTCACTGCCAGTGGTGATACAGCGAGTATTGCTGTGGCGGAAGATTTGCCAGAAGCCCCTGCTGTTGCTGAGGCTCCGGCTGCTGCGCCGGACGCTAGCGCACCGCCTGTAGTTGCGGCTCCTGCTCCATCGGGTGGTGGCAGCTTTGGCTACGGTATCCAAGCCCATATGGTGCATAACGACCAGGCTGGGCAAGTCATGGCAATGACGACTGGCATGGGCTTTAACTGGGTAAAGCAGCAGATTGAATGGCGTGTCTTTGAAGGCAGCCAGGGGGCGATTGACTTTGGTTCGGCGGATGGAATTGTCAACGCAGCCAATGCCGCGGGTGTGAATCTGCTCTTTAGCATTGTGAATGCACCCGCTTGGGCGCGTGAACCAGGCCATGATGGTAGCGTGGGTGGCCCGCCTGCCGACCCGGGAACCTATGCCGCCTTTGTCGGTGCGATTGCGGGTAAGTATTGTGGTTCATCCTTGAAGGCCATTGAGGTTTGGAACGAGCAAAATCTCCATTATGAGTGGGGCAACAAACCGCTCAATCCTGGCGAGTATGTGGCACTCTTGGCTCCAGCCTATGCCGCCATCAAGGGCGCTTGCCCAAGCATTAGTGTTATCAGTGGCGCGCTCACCCCTGCGGGCAATAACATGCCGCTTGCTATGGACGACTTCGCCTACTTAGAGGGAATGTTCCAGGCTGGTGCCAACAACTACTTGGATGGCATCGGGGCCCACCCCAGCGGTTACAACGTGCCTCCCAGCGCAACGGGGGATACGGCTTGTGCCGCCATTCAGGAATCGGGGAATTCTTTCAACGGTGCTTGTGATTCGCCCCACCATTCGTGGAGCTTCCGCAGCACGATGGAGGGCTACCGTAACATTGCCAATGTCTATGGTGCAGGCAATAAGCTGATTTGGCCGACCGAGTTCGGTTGGGCCGCTGGTGGTGCCTATCATCCGTCGTATAAGTATGCCGACGACAACAGCTATGAAGAACAGGCTGCGTGGACGGTGGAAGCGTATACCATGATGCGCAACTGGGGCTGGGTCGGCCCGGCCTTCTTGTGGAATCTAAACTTCCGTGTTGTCGCCGATGGTACGGAAAAGGCACAATGGGGTATTGTGGGGCCAGGTTGGGAACCACTGCCTGCCTATAACGCTCTGCGAGCTATGCCGAAGTAAGCAGCAAGTGTGAGAGTGAGGCAAACAACGGTTGCAAGTTGTTTGCCTCACTCTATTTTTCTCTAGTGCGTTTTTAGTCTGTTTCCTACCTGTCCTGATTCGTTCTTTTCTAGTTAGCTCTTTTCTGATTAACCCTTTTCTTACGAGCCATTCTGAGTAAATCATCTATGCACATCCACCGAGTAGGGCACCAGGTCTCCGCCCTAGCCGGTACTTTCCCGCCATGCAGCGCGTAGCAGCAACCTTCCCTGACCCGTCTATGAACGGCCCGCTGGGCATTAATGTCTCAAAGTGGCGCAAGCCTGTCTGGGGTTCTGCTCGCACAAGAACTTATGTTATGAGTTATGAACAAATGAGGAGTTATCCATGATAAAGCTGCCACATCCAACGCGATTCACAGGTATAGGATTTGTGACTGCGACGTTCCTAGTAACGGTGGGGCTGACTCTGGGGAGTGCGGCCTTACCTCTGGCAGCGCAATCTCCCTCGTTGCCCGCCACTGGCGTAGTCATCACAGAGGATGGTCGCCTCAATCTGCGCGATCAACCAGCAACGGGTGGCGCAATTGTTGGAAAGATCGAGCCACAGACGGAACTTCAGGTATTATCCGTGAGTGATGATAGTGCCTGGTATCAGGTTTCGGCTGATGGGATTGGCACAGGCTGGGTGTCAGCGCAATGGGTGAGCCTGGGGGCGAGCAGCGCGGCGGGATCACCGCCACGGTCGGGTCTTGCCGCTCTGGTAAGCCCCCCTACTGCCACAGCACAGGCGACTGCCCGCGCGACAACCGCGGCTGCGACAGTGACGCAAGTGGCAAGTCCTACCCCGGCGGCAACCGTTGCTGCCGCCCCCACTGAGGCTGCGCCCACAGTGGTTCCCACAACGCCACCCACGCCAGAGGTAAGCTATACTGTGCCCACGGCGATTACACAACCGGCACGGATGAACGTCCGTGGCGGCCCTGGTACAGGCTTCCCGGTAGTGGGGGGTGTGGATGCCGGGACGGCGCTTGAGATTACGGGTATGACACCTGTTGGCGATTGGTACCGCGTCAATCACAATGGAGCTGGCTCGGCATGGGTCTTTGGTTCGCTGGTGCAGGTCATGGGGCCCGCGGACGCGATTGTGGCCTTAAGCCCGGAAGAACTTCCTGCTGCACCGTCACCGGATGTCGCCGTTGCTGCCCCTGCCGCGGCTGCCCCACCTGTTGTTGCTGCGCCTCCGCCAGCCTGAGGGGGGTCCTTTGGTTATTG
>CAMPHP010000874.1 GCA_946885925.1 uncultured Litorilinea sp. | reverse complement strand
AGGGCATAACGACCTCTTGGAGGGTTAGTAGAGCGCCCCCTTTGCTTCTGTGGCGCTTGCCACCGCAGAACCGCTAAAGTCAACCGCGGCAAACTCCTCGCGCGCCGCCTTGAGCATGAGCGCCGCATCGCTTACCAGTGCCAAGAATTGAAAGCCCTGGGCAATGCGCTGGCTCACTTCAGCGGAACTGAAACAGTGCTTGCCCGCAGCCTTGCCCGCCTTCCGGCATGCAGCCAATACATGCATGATCGCATCCTCATGCGATGTTCCTGGCCCCGTCTCCTTTTGGGTCAGCCCCATCGAGAGCATTAGGTCGTTGGGACCGATAAAACAGCCGGTCACACCTTCTACCGCCATGATCGCCTCGGCATTCTCCACCGCTTCCACCGTTTCGATCATCACGATCACCGCCAGGTGCTCGTCGGCCCAGGTGCGATAATCGCCGTCAATGTATCCCGAGACACGACTGCCACCAGAGCTGCGCTGTCCCTTGGTCGCATAGCGCATATTCGCTACCACATGCTTGGCATCTTCCGCCGTATTGACCATCGGTACAACCAGCCCCAATGCGCCAGCATCCAACGTGCGCTGGATCCAGATTGTATCATTCCAAGGAACGCGTGCCATCGGCACCGCGCCACCTAGCTGGATGGCGCGGAAACAGTTCACCATCGTCTCAAAGCCGACCGGACTATGTTCCGCATCCACCACAAGCCAATCCCATCCGATCTGCGCCATGCTTTCAGCAGCCACTGGCGAGCAGAGCGTCAGCCAACTCCCTACTGCGGGCTGTCCGCTGCGTAGCTTATCGGTCACTGGGTTGGTCTTGATCTTGGAAATTCCCATTCCACCCATCTTCTTCCTCCGTTTTATGATCGGGTTTTGTTTCCGGATTTTGTTAGTTAATGGCTTGTCTTCAGTATAGTGTGCGCGGCCCCACGCGGGAAAACCATCTTTGGGGCAAATTCAGATTCGCCGGATCACCGAGACGACTCTGCCGAGGATCTGGACATCGCGCGTGATGATTGGTTTCATAGCGGCATTGGCGGGTTGCAGACGAACATGACCCTGCTCTTTGAAAAAACGCTTGACCGTGGCTTCCTCACCAAGCAATGCCACGACGATCTCTCCATTCTCTGCCGTGGGCTGCTGCAAGACCACCACATAATCTCCCGACAAGATGCCCGCCTCGATCATGCTCTCTCCTTGCACCTTGAGCGCAAAGAAGGTTCCCGCTTTGGCGAGCAGTTCCTCATCCACGACCGTTAGGTATCCGGTAATGTTTTCTTCAGCAAGAATGGGCGCGCCTGCGGTGATCTCGCCCACAATGGGAAGGAGCAAGTTTTCTCCGGAGGCAGAGAGAGGTTTCAACACCTGAATGGAGCGCGCCTGACCGGACAAGCGCCGGATATAGCCTTTGCGCTCTAGGCTTGCGAGCTGTTTCTGGACAGCCGCGCTTGAGCGCAAGCCAACAGCCTCGCTGATCTCCCGCACGGAAGGAGTCCAGCCCTCTTGTTGTCTCTCGCTAATAAAGCGCATGATCTGGCGTTGTCGTTCACTAAGCGCCTGCGTCATGTTCGGCTACTCCCCTTCTAGGAATTGAGTTAACTCATTTTACTACAGCCTGCACGCCTTGAGAATCTGCGCCCATCTACGCTTACGCCTTATCACTACTATATATAGATATGTATCCAGATCGGACACTAGATGTTGTGCAAAGGGGTTGACATTGCATCTATTCTTCTCTATAATGCGACGGAGGTGATCATTTGTTCACCCTCCGGGACGTCTGCGACCATAAACGGATATTCAATGAACGTTCAAATCAGGCAGATCAAAGGGGACATTGTCGAGCTCGTTTTTAATCCCAAAGAAGAGGATCTGCGTGTGGGTGAGACTCTCTCCCTGCGCGAGACGAATGGCGACCGCGGCATCATTGTGCAGATCATTGAATTCAGTACCGTGACCTATCCTTCTCTCCTCCTGGAAATGCTCCAACTAGTTACAGGAGATCCGCGGGCACAAATGCTGAGCCTAGTAGATTTCTACCCACCAGGCTTGCCGGAAACGGGCAACCTCAAGTTAGCTGTTGCCAAGATCAGGAAGGTCGTAACATGGTCGGACTAAGTAGCCACAGCCCATCTGCCAGGCCACAAAAGCTAAATCGTTGGGAAGAGTGGGACGGCTGGATTCCCACTCGCGACGTGATTGTGGAGAGAACCCCGGATGAAGAAGTATTCGCCAACGCGACGCGCGATATGGGGCATCGCATCCGGTTAGGATACACGTTAGCCGGACAAGCCTTTCATGTGGAAGGTCAAGATCTTGAGAAGGTCAATGTAGTCACGGGGGTAAAGGGCTCTGGAAAAAGTCATCTTTCTAAAGTCCTTCTCTTGCAGTTGATCGCCCAGGGTGCGCCTTGCATTGTATTTGACATCAATCGCGAATACATCCACCTGCCCAAAGCCAAAGTAGACCCGGCTACTGGACGATTCATCGAACCTGGAATTGTCCACCTCGAGGCTGGTGGCAACTTTCGTCTTGGCGTGCGGCAATTCGGTTTGGCACCGCTGATGACGCTAATGCGTCGCTTTGGCCTGCCCGAGGTCTCGGCGCTTAACTTTGAGAACCGCCTGACGCGACTCTGGGCCGAAGCTGAATCACTGGAACACAAGAAAGGCCAAGCACCTTATG
>CAMPHP010000873.1 GCA_946885925.1 uncultured Litorilinea sp. | reverse complement strand
AGCAACCTCACTAGATAGCCCCGCCCCAGTCCTGACCGCCGCGTAAAAGGTGTTACCACCACGCGCATAAACTGCGTCTTGCCCAGTTCAATGGCAGCGACATCTTCTTCACCACTCGATTGGCAGCGTTTCCACACCTCGGCAATGCGATGGTCACGCACAACTTGAACAAAGGAGCGGTCCATCGCCTTATCAACTGATGTATTTAGCAGACGTGCCCCAGCAGGGTTAATCAATTTGACCTCACCACTCCGGTTCAAAATAATCACCCCATCGGTCATCACGCGCATAACCGTATTGAGTCGCTCTTTTTCCCGCGCGCGCTTTTTCATTTGACTTTGGAGCTTGTCTGCCATGCGATTAAAGGCCGATGCCAACTCTCCCAACTCCCCATGTCGCAAGGAGAGAATACGCGCATCCAAATCACCCTCGGTGATACGTTCCACAACCTGCGTCAAACGGCGCACCCCACGCGCCAAATATTCCACCAGCCCTACATGCAGCAGGATTAACAGCAGCGTCGTCACCACCATCACAAGGGGAACCCTGATAATGAGTGGGGCAAAATCTAGCATGATCCCTACGGTTGCAGCGATCATGATCAAGATAACGGCCAATGCGACCCCAGAGGCAACACGCCAGCGCCATTGAACGTTCATATATCTATCCACTCTTAAATGATTCACAAACCAATGCTTATACCAAACAGATCTGTCACTTCTGTTAGCGATATATGCTCTGTCATGTCAATTAACAAACAGACGCCTAACTTCTTAAGAGTATGTAACCATAGCATTAACAATTTGTTAATTATCACAAATGCACATAGGAAATGTGTTGGGATCTCTTGCCACCAAAAAGCGCAGAGGATCCCCCCTGCGCCTAGCTTTTCACTCTGTTCTCACCGCGAGTATGCCCACCATGATTGCCTGCTTTTAGCGCGGACTATCCTTCAAAACGGTAGCCAAAGCCACGCACGGTAACAAATCGTGTTGGGTTTGACGGATCGTCTTCTATCTTCTCACGCAACCAGCGCACATGCACATCCACCGTGCGGCTGCCCCCATCATAATCCCAGCCCCACACCCGCTCTAGGATCAGATCACGGCTCAACACAATACCTCGGTTGCGGGCAAGAAAGACCAACAATTCAAATTCTTTGGGCTTGAGGTGGAATAGTTGATCTTTAAAGTACATCTCGCGTCGCCCCAAATCGATGGTCAGGTCAGGAAAGACCAACCGCTCGTCAGGAGGTGCGTCAACACCCTCATTCCTTCCCTCAGTTGCAAACTCCTCGCGTACCATGCGTACACGGCGCAGCAATGCCTTCACCCGTGCCATTAGCTCGCGCATACTAAACGGTTTGGTCAGATAATCATCTGCCCCAACTTCGAGACCCACAATCTTGTCAACCTCGTCTGTACGCGCGGTTAACATCAAGATCGGCATACTCATCTCTTGGCGCAGAATTCGGCAAACTTCAAAGCCATCTAACGTGGGCAGCATCACATCGAGCACCACCAGATCAGGCTGCTCCTTGCGTGCCACCTCCAACGCCTTTGCTCCATCTGTTGCCACGCACACCGCATACCCCTGGCGCGACAGACTGTATTGCAGCGTATCCACCAAGGAAGGTTCATCCTCGACAACTAGGACCTTTTGTCCTGCGCTACCCTCGCTACTCTTAACTCGTTCCATCTTCCTGCCTTGTGGTTGTTGCGGTGATTTAGCAAACGAAGCCTGCCTATAATTCCTATTGGACCCCCGAATCCTAAACCCCTACCCATATCCCACTGTACCAAATTGCCGTATATCCGTATAGTGTCTATATAGACACTATATAGAGAGCCCCTTGGTCCATATTCCCAAAGGTCACGAGCCGCTGCGTGCCACCAATAAGATGCCACTACAAACGACCAGAACACCAACCCAGCGTAACCAGGGTATACTCTCACCCAAAAAGAACATGGAAGAAAGCGTAACCAGGATAAAATTCAACGCGAGGAAAGGATAGGCAACGCTCAGGTCAACACGCGAGAGCACAGCAATCCATGCCAGCGCACCAATGCCATAAAGCACCAACCCCAGCAATACAAGGGGTGAACGCAAAATCATATTTACCAAGGAGAAAAGCCCGTCGGCAGCTTCCGACGCGCCTGGCTGGCTCACACCCATCTTAATCACGGTTTGCCCTGCTACACCTGTGAGAATTGACAGCAAGATCAACCACCAATATTGCATCATTTGTCTACGCATACCATTACTTTCCAGCCTTGCCTCCTTGCCTCTTATAGCAACAGCGCAAGCAGTTCGACGGCACATCGCATAAGCATGACCGCCCGTAAGAATCCCATAAGAATCATCGTGCGACGAATTAGCTAATGATTCCAGCAAACGGCACATCTGCGCCAGTATAACACAGGTTGCTACGCCTTCCCGCCAGCTAGCCATCGTAACATCATGGGAGATATTACGGAATAAACCACGTGATAAACGTAAAATAACAGGCTATAAATGACGCACTACTGAAAAGCGATCTTTCCGCTTTCTAGTATATAATTAAAGTGTACAATCAATGCGATTAATTCGATAAGCGTGGCTGTAGGAAATTTGCTGCTTCAACTCTCACTCCTATACTTCCACTTCACCTCGATGGTCCTCGAATTGATGAATACCCATTGAACCTAGTGCTTGAGT
>CAMPHP010000872.1 GCA_946885925.1 uncultured Litorilinea sp. | reverse complement strand
GACTACATCGCTTAATGGCCGCGCCTGCACCAAATCAAACGAGTGGATGAATTCGGAGAGATGTTTCATCCAGCTACGAATATAGCGCTGTGACTGTGCTGTGCCTGCTTCACTGTAAATTGTGATTGAGAAGTCAATATAATCGTAATGGGCTCCGCTCAACAATGTCGTCCAGGCGCGTTTGCGATGGATTGTCCATGCATCAACGTCCTTATACTGGCTGGCGATATTATCCTCGTCCTGATTCAAGGGTCTGGGTTCATCATAGGTTGCTAGGCAGTAGTCACGTAGCGCGCGTAGCGCAAGCTGCTTTGACATAAACGCGCCGAGATCATAACGCTTGCCCCTGTAGGTTGTATTAGGAAGTGGATGTACGTTGACGACATCATAGTCCAACGTATGAAATGAGTGATCCGACCCTTGTTCAAAGGGAACGTAGGCAAACGCTTCTTGTCCAGCAATCAAGTGTTGATTGGGGAGATCGGCTTCGATCTGCCGGACCGTTGAAATCATGGTTGCCAGCCATTGGTTAACTTCCTCACACGAGGGGTAGTTGTCGCCGCCAGGGACTGCAAGCCCTTTGGCCGCGCCTGGCTCGTTGCAGATCTCGTAGATCACATTGTCGTAGTGGTTTGTTTCCGTGACGATTCTTTGCAGGTGGGTCAACTGGTAGGTCAAGAGCTTAGAGTGGCGCTGGCTCAGATAGTCGGCCCACGCGATCTCTTCCACATCGTTCACATTGTTTTTGGCATTGAGTGGGTTGAGCGACCATACATCATCGCTGTAGGTGTTGCTGAACAAGACCACCTCGACAATCACGCCGTAATCCGAAGCCAGCGAGAGAAAGCGGTGCAACCTCTCGTAGAATTCCGGATTAGGGCGATCCAGATCAAATTTTAACTCCTGGTCGTGCGCTCGGCCTGGGCCTGTGCGTTCAAAGGGGGCAAGATAATCGGGCGACTCTGGCTTGCAAGTGGAGTAGGGATTGATCGGCGTCTGTAATTCACGAAAAAGCGTGAAAAGACGTGTCAACGTGATGCGCTTTTCGGCAACGTCCGCAAGATACGTTTCAAAATTAAAGGGGCGGTTCATCACCGCGCCATAATGCTCAGTTGCGGTCACAAGTACCAACGGCTTGTCACGAAACTCAAACAGCTTGGGATTCTCAGCGTGGATCTGGATCGGACGTGCCATAGTGGATCTCCTTGTGTTGACTTAGTGTCTTGGTAGTATCTTGATATAGCTCCATGAGGAGTATACTTCCCCCGACAGCAACAATCCTACCGGCTTAGAAACAAAGACTTAGAAACAAATACGTTCTAGAAAACAAAGGTGTCTATGTATACCATCCGGCGTATTCTCCGTCCATGTCTCGCTCTCTTGGCGGTGGTCGCATTCCTCGCCGCCTGTACGCCCGTTGCGCCGCCTGCTGGCACGGCAGGGACCGCACCCGCATCTGCTGACACGCCCGTGACGATTACCGTTGCAGCGCAATCTGGTCACACTGCGGCAACCGCGGCCAAAGATAAGTTGGCCGAATTTGAAGCAGCAACCGGCATCCAGGTAGAACTGGTCGAAATTCCCGAACAAGACCTGACTCAAAAGTTATTGTTGGAGTTCTCCGGTCAGACAGGCCGCTATGATGCAGTGATGGCTCCGGAAGATGCCTTTGCTAACTACGTGATCAACGGCTACTTGGCGACGCTGGATGAAGCGGGTGGCGCGCCAGAGGATGTGGATGATTTCCTGCCTCGTTTCCTGGATCGCGTCCGCTATAACAGCAGCGAGGGCAGACTCTATGAAGGCGACCTGTATGGCTTACCGCTCAGTGGTGATGTCAATGTGCTCTATTACAACACCTAGCTATTTGAGGCTGCTGGTCTCGACCCCGACAGCCCGCCGCAGAACTGGGAAGAGTTCAGAGAATATGCAAAAGCACTGACCAAAGACGGCGTCTATGGAACGGCCTGGTTGGGCGTGCAGGGGGATGCCAGCACTTGGGCTTGGGCCACCTATCTCTTTTCCCATGGCGGCGATTTCTTTGATGCCGATGACCGGCCTGTGTTTAACAATGAGGCGGGCGTGCAGTCATTGCAACTGATTGTGGACATGATTCACACGGATAAAGTCATGCCACCGTCGGTTCCTAGCTGGGACTATGACCAGATCAACGCCGCCTTCCCACAAGGGCAGGTCGCTATGGTGATTAACTGGCCCTATATGCTTGGTCTAGTCAACGACCCGGCGCAATCGCAGGTGGTCGGTAAGGTGAAGATTGCGCTGGCTCCGAAGGGTGTAACCTATGGCGTGCCTGCCGGTGGTTGGAAGTGGCTCATCGCCAAAGATTCCCAGCATAAGGCCGAGGCGTTGGAATTTATCACCTATATGACCTCCGCCGATTTCCAACTCTACATGACCGAGACCTATAACCAACTGCCCACACGCAATTCGGTCTATGAGGAGATGAAGATACGCAAGCCGGATTATACGTGGCAGGTCTGGCAGGATGCCTTGAACAAGGCAGCGCGCTTTATGCCTGTGCAATATCCTGAATGGCCGCAGATTTCCAGCATCATCTCGCTCGCCTTGCAGCAGGCGCAAATTCAGGAGAAAACCCCCCAGGAGGCATTGGACGAAGCCGCTGCCGCGGTTGAGGAATTGATGACCGAAGCCGGATACTATGAATAATCACACAAGC
>CAMPHP010000871.1 GCA_946885925.1 uncultured Litorilinea sp. | reverse complement strand
ATGGTCGCAATCACCGGGTCTCTTGACAAAGGTGATATAGTTACAGGTATAGATGCTTCCCTTCGATCTTTAGCCCCACCCCTATTCTCTACAATTAGTTTGTCCATTTATCATAGTTATGATCAGTAGTTATGATAAATAGGTATAATTATGTTGATTGATTACAGTAGTAATAAGTTGCTCCTATGGGCGATGCATAGTCCGATTGCGTAGTCCGGTAGCGTGTTTGCTGTGACATGTAATGCCCACACGAATTACTTCATCATGGCGAGGACATGGGTCGTCTTTACCCCATTCTCTCATATAAACCGTCTGATGATGCTCACGTTCAAGGAGGACACCTCAATGCTCAAGCTCCCGCGGTTCTACACACTAAGTCTTCTTGCCGCTATGCTCTTTGGCATGATTATTGCCGCCTGCATTGCCCCGACCCCGGCTCCGGTTGCCGGCGAGCCAGAAGCGTCACCTGCCGCGCAAGGGGAAATGCGTGATGTGCGTATTGTCGTCGTCACACATGGTCAGGCTGCTGACCCCTTCTGGTCGGTTGTCAAGCGTGGCGTGGATCAAGCCGCCGCGGATATGCGCGTCACTGTCGAATATCAGGCTCCGCAGACCTTTGACATGGTTGCAATGGCCCAACTGATCGACGCGGCAGTCGCCTCGCAACCTGACGGTCTCGTCGTCAGTATCCCCGATGCTGATGCGCTGGGAGATTCGATCCGCGCCGCTATAGACGCGGGTATTCCTGTGATTTCAATCAACTCCGGTAGCGATGTAGCCGCAGACTTGGGCGTGCTCAATCACATCGGCCAGACTGAATATGAGGCTGGTCTGGGTGGAGGGCAGCGTATGGCCGAAGCGGGAGCGACGAACGCGCTTTGTGTAAACCAAGAAGTTGGCAATGTTGCGCTTGACCTGCGCTGTCAGGGCTTTACCGATGCGATGACCGAAGCAGGCGCAACGGTGGAAGTGCTCGCCGTCGATCTGGCCGATCCAGTTGATGCCCAACAGCGTATCAATGCCGCGCTCACCGCCAACCCGGACATTGACAGCATCCTCACGCTAGGGCCAACTGGCGCTGCGCCTGCACTGGCCGCGCTTGAGGAATCGGGGCAACTCGGCCAACTCTTGCTCGCCACTTTTGACCTGTCGCCGGAAGTACTCGAGGCTGTGCGCGATGGTAATATGCTATTCGCCATTGACCAACAGCAATATCTCCAGGGCTATCTGCCTATTGTCATGTTGACGCTCTATGTCGAAAATCTAAATACTGTCGCCAATCCAGTGATCATGACCGGCCCCGGCTTTGTCACTGCCGAAAACGCCGAGCGCGTCATTGACCTTGCCGCGGCTGGCACGCGCTAATCTAGGCCTGGTATGGCAGCCTGGTTGTAAGTACAGCAATACAGATCAGGCTGCCATATCCAGTTTAGCCCATGCCAAGTCTCATCCATCTCGAGATGAACAATGAGCCAACAAGGGTTCGTTTCTGCTCGTTTGGGGATAAAGATATGTCTGTAACCACTACCGCCACTCATCGCGATGAACGCATGGTCGAATCGAGCCTGCTCAAACGGCTGCTCACACGTCCAGAACTGGGCGCGCTGGGAGGTGCGATCCTGGTATGGCTCTTTTTCGCCATCACTGCACCCACTGGCTTTCTCAGCCTACGTGGGGCGGCTAGCTATCTGGAGGTTTCCTCACATCTGGGCATACTCGCCGTTGCTGTCGCCCTGCTCATGATTGGGGGAGAGTTCGATCTTTCGGTGGGTTCCATGATCGGTCTTGCTGGTGCAGGTATGGCGATCCTATCCACCGTTTATGGTGTTCCCTTATATCTGGCTTCGCTGATTGCCCTTGCGCTGGCGCTGCTGGTTGGTTTTGTCAACGGCTACCTGGTCGTGAGTACAAGGCTGCCATCCTTTATTATTACGCTGGGCAGCCTCTTTATTATTCGCGGGCTGACCATCGCGCTGACCCGTCTGATCACCGGACGCACGCAGATCGGCAATATCGATGACGCGGTTGGCTATCCGGTGTTGCATGCGATCTTTGGCGTTGATATTCCCATCGGCGGCGCAGGCTTCCCCATCGCCATTGTCTGGTGGTTGGTTGCCGTAGCCCTGGCGACTTGGGTGCTGCTCAATACGCGCATCGGCAACTGGATCTTTGGCGCAGGCGGCTCGGCCCTGGCCGCGCATAATGTCGGCGTGCCAGTGAACCGGCTCAAGATCGGGCTGTTTATGACGACAGCCTTCGCTGCCTGGTTGGTCGCCACAATCCAGATTACGGTCGTTAAGTCCGCCGATACCTTGCGCGGCGAGCAGCAGGAATTTATCGCCATCATCGCCGCGGTCATCGGCGGCAACCTGCTCACGGGCGGCTATGGCTCCGCGGTTGGCGCGGCGTTGGGTGCGCTGATCTTTGGCATGGTACGCCAAGGCATCGTCTATGCGGGTGTCGATGCCGATTGGTATTATGTCTTCCTGGGTGTTATGTTGATCCTGGCTGTGCTGGTCAACAACTATATCCGCTTGGCGGCAGAAAGAGCGCGACGGTGAGTACAAACAACAGCGCCACTCCTCTGATGGAGGTAATCAATATCTCCAAGTTTTTTGGCAACGTCATTGCGCTGCATGACGTTTCAATGGCGGTTCATGCGGGCGAAGTGATGTGCCTGCTGGGTGACAATGGCGCGG
>CAMPHP010000870.1 GCA_946885925.1 uncultured Litorilinea sp. | reverse complement strand
GGCGACCTGCTGTTGCTTGACTATGCTCCCGATTATCGCTATTACACCAGCGACTTTGGCCCGCGTCCCTTTGCCGCGAGCGAGGCGCGACTGGAGCCGTGGACAGACGGGTTGTGGACGAATCAGGCATGGGCCGACGATGTGGCGCGGTTAGATGTGGCCCAGCAGATGGCGGAGAAAACGGCAGGATATACCGATGTGTGGGTCTTCCGTAGCGAAGTAGAGCTGTGGGACCAGCGCCATTTGATGGATCAGTGGCTCGATGAATGGGGCGAGCTGATCGATCAAGCTGATTTCCACGGCGTGCAGGTGCGCCATTACCGCTTGCGCCCACCTACATAACAGTGGCGAAGCAGAAAGGTGATAGGGTGACAATACGATGACAGACACGGGAGTGAATGCCCTATTCGCAGAGAAGAGGGGCGGCATTTTCCCCCTTTTGGTCTGGGATCGCCCGCCCGTACCGCATCATGTGGGGTTGGTATTAGGGGGCGGGAGTGCACGTGCTATGACTCATATTGGCGTATTGGAGGTCTTTGAGGAAGAAGGCATCCCAATCAACATGATTGCTGCGTGCAGTGGAGGCGCGGTCGTGGGTGCACTTTTGGCCGCGGGAGTTTCTCCCAAGAAAATGCATGAATTGTCGCGCGGATTGAGCTGGCAAACACTCACAACGCCGAGCTTGCGCCCGCGCCACCTGACTTCGCTGCGTCTGATACGCAATGGATTTCCATTAGGTTTGTTAAGCCTAGATCCGCTGATGGATTGGCTGGAAGAGAATATGGGAGGCGTTCAGGAGTTTGCACAGTTGAAGGTCTCCTTCGCCGCCGTTGCCACTGATATCTCGACAGGCGAGTTGGTCGTTATGAATGATGGCAAGATAGGGCCTGCGGTACGCGCCAGTTGCAGCGTACCTGGCATCTTTACACCTTTCCGGCGTAATGATCGGTTGTTGGTGGATGGGGGCGTTATCGCCAATTTGCCAGTCCAGGTCGCGCGCCAAATGGGTGCCGAGTATGTGATTGCTGTGAATCTGCTGCCCTTTCCTGGAACACCGCGCAAGGAACCAGAGAATATTGTGGATTTGAGTTTGACTTCGATCTACGATCTCATTCGCGCCAACGGGGTCTATAGTGAGCACGCCGACTGCACCATCTCCCCTGATATTGACCGGTTTAGTTTTCGTGACCTGACCGCGGCAGAGGAGTTGATCGCAGAGGGGCGTGCTGCGGCTGAAGCTCAACTCCCAAAGATCCGGCATGCGTTAGGGCTACAAAAATGAGTCCGTTATGCGAAGTTCTGCATTTCAATACCATTTCACACTTTTTTGCTAGATAGGATTGAGTTAAGAGATGAAGGTTCATGTGGTAGGTGGTGTCAAACAAGAAGAGGCGGCTTCAGAAGCTGTAGAAGAGGGAGCAAAACAGAATGGGGAGCATGCCGACTATGCTCCTCGCTTTACCGTAGATGAGCGTAATGCTATGCGCTCATTTATACAGCGTGGTGAGGTACGTCTTTCCACCATGCACCGTGTGGCGGTGGGTTTTCTCAGTGGGGCTGGGCTGCTCTTTCTCTTGCCTGTCTTTCTGAAAGATGGTGTGTTAACGCTGGTGAGTGCATTGCTAAACTATACGCCAAACGTCCCGGCGGGGCTAGAGGTCGGGGGAAGCGTCAGCGTCAGCGCAATATACGTCTGCCTGCTCTATCCTTTTGTGTTGTCGTTGAGTTTGCCTGCGATGGCCTTGATGCTGCTGTTGGAAGACATTGTGCATTTTTACTTTGTGGGATCTCCCCCCAACTTTCCCCAGGAGCTATTTAATCCACGCTTTATCTTGACTGGCGTAGCTTTTTCGCCCGATGAGTCTGAAGAAGTCAAAGCGCGTGTCTTGCGTTATGAATATGGGACAGATTTAATTGGTTTTGTTGTCTCCCGTGTGGATGCCCAATCACGCTATTATAGCAATATCATTGACAAGCCTAAGCGTTTAATCGTGCCTCGAACGCGCAAATTACCCCGTTTGCTCAAAGCGGGTGTGATCAAACTCGCCAAAGAGACCCCATTAGAGGATCTGGCGGATGATGACAAGGTGAATGTGCAGGGAACCTATACAAATGGCGATGGCGAAGAATCCATACTCCACCAGCCTACTGTGGAACGCACAGTGGATGAGATCGACCGCTTTAACGCAGCTTTGGGGTTAACAGGTTTTACAGAACGCCCCCTTTATGAAGAGGTTGCCAAAACCGAAGTGTCATTGGTGCGGCACAGCTTAAAATTGCGCCGGTTGGTACTCCGTTACTTTCAGGCATTGATGATCTTGATCTGGACGAGCCTGATTACCTTTCTGATGCTTCCTTTCTTGCAAGATACGACAGGCCGTTTTCCTCTGCCAATTGTTTTTGGGCTAGCTTATCTGATTTGGGCGCTGTTGGCTCCGATGATTGTGCAACTCCCTATCGAATGGTTGGTGAGCCATCCGGATAATGAGGTGCGGCGTGCCGCAGTTAAGCGTTTCCAGCAGTTGGATGCGCTGCATACCTTTGGCAGACTGTCACAGCGGCTCTGTTATGGCGCAATTCTGACGACGGTTGTTGCCTTGGTGTTGGAGATGATGCTCAAGATCTAGGCTTGCCAATGTGGCACCGGCGGTGGCGCGGGGTCTAGTATTGGGTGGTCGGTGCGGGGGGGGGTGTTGGGGG
>CAMPHP010000869.1 GCA_946885925.1 uncultured Litorilinea sp. | reverse complement strand
GGTTAAACTTGTGGGAGTGGATCGCCTCGGCGTGCCTGAGCTTGGCTTTTTCCAGCGCATCCGGTTGGCGGCTGCGTAGCTCCATCTCCCACTGATTCCAGGGCGCGCCACCGTGGGCATCCTTGAGTGCCATAAAGAGCGCATAATCTTCTAGCCAACTCGCCTCCTCTGCAACAAAGGCGTCAAATTGCGCTTGCAAGGCAGGTTGGTCAGCGCCAGCAAAGGCCGCGGCGGCTTGGCGCAATACGCCCAACTTCCAGTGATAGATTGCGCCATAATCCACTCGTCGCTCTGGAAACTGAGGAGCATCTGTCAAGATACTCGGATCAAGCAATCCTTCTTCAACCATATCTTCCAGGCTGATTAAATAGGGATTGCCCGCAAAGGAGCTAAAACTCTGATAGGGGCTATCTCCATACCCTGTGGGTCCCAAGGGCAGCACTTGCCAAAGAGTTTGGCGGGTGTTGGCGAGAAAATCCACCCACTCATAGGCTGCACGATTCATGCTGCCTATGCCAAATCGTCCGGGCAAAGAAGTGGGATGCAGCAGAACGCCGCTTTGTCGTAAATAGGCCATTAGTCAGTCTCCGTAAATCACGAAGCCAAACACGCTCGATACTTACTCTAAACCTTAGAGAAGACTCGAAGGTTTGTTACCCCTGGCTCAAGTAGATCTGAGTGGCCCATTGGACCCCAAAGGCCCATGAAGCCAAGCAGAACACCACCCACGCGATATGGAGGAGCGTGCGTGGTTCTTCTTCCATATAATTCGTACCATAAGTAATCACGGCAGGGCGGCGATAGCTTGGAAGCAGACCTGCTGTGACCAATGCCCCGCCGATAAGCCCGCCCATGTGTCCCCAGTTGTCAATGCCTGGTTGCGCCAGCCCAAAGACTAGGTTGATGCCAATCACTAGAAACATGTTGTTGAGGATGGCTCGTCCTCGTTGACCGAAGTTTTCGCGATAGCGCAAGAAGTAGACGGTAATGGCTCCGGCTAAAGCAAAGATTGCTCCCGATGCTCCCGCCGAAGGGACTGGCGAAAAGGCATAGCTGGCTAGACTGCCATACAAGCCGCCGATTAAATAGATGGCTGTAAAACGCGCATGGCCGAAATAGGTCTCGACCAATGGCCCCAACGCATTCAGCGCATAGAGGTTAAACAGCAAATGGATCACGCCGATATGGAGAAACATGGCGGTAAAGAGACGCCAGACTTGTCCGCGAGCTACCAACTCATTGATCTTTGCCCCAAAGACGGTTAGCACGCGCATGTCCTGCGTGCCATCCAACGTGCCATAGGCAAACCAACCATAGACAATCATGGCAATAAAGACCACGACATTGACGACCAGCAGAACTAGGGTCACGCGTGGTTTGGTTTGGCGAATCACAAAACGCGGGCGCATGTCCACCACGGGAGGCGGGCCACCCGATGGCGATGTGTCAAGCTCGAAAACGCGTGGATCAAGCGGGCGCTCTGTTGGGTTGGATTCAACTCGGTTGAGGGGATTGAGATTACTCACCTGGTTTTCTTTCTCAAATTGCGGCAGGCTCAAATTACGACAGGGGTCCAGTCGACCCGGCTTTTTTCGGCCGCGATAATGCACAATACCCGATCTACCGTCTCTTCCAACGCACTGGTGCGGTTCACCACGACATAGTCGAAATCCACTATGCTTTTCAGTTCCTCGCGCGCAGTTGCGATACGCATCTTTAATTTGTCGTCGTCTTCGGTTTTGCGCTCATACAGCCGGCGTACCAATTCGATCTCGCTTTCGGCAGTGAGGAAGATAGTAACGGCATTGGGAATCAACTTGCGGATAGTGGCCGCCCCCTGCACATCAATCCGCATGATCACATCTTTGCCACTGGCAAGGGCAGAGCGTACATACTTTTTGGGGATGCCTTTATAATCCCCATAGACTATGGCATGCTCAAGCAGTTCGCCACTTGAAATCATCTCGGCAAATTCACCTACACTGACGAAGTGATAGTCTACTCCTTCGATCTCATTGGGGCGACGGGGCCGGGTGGTAGCTGTTACGACAAAGTGGAAGGATGTGTTGCGCCGCTGCATGGCTTGAATTGTTGCATCTTTGCCAACGCCACTTGGCCCAGAGATAACGACCAATACAGGCCGTGGCGCGTTCAGGCTGGTGTAGAGTGCCGCGATTTCGGCATCGATGTCAGACTGTTGGGTCATACGCAATCCCCTTGCAGTGGATTTGAACGGACGATGCCGCGAAAAGAAAACATGCTCATCTGTAGTATACTCAGACGCTATGGTCCTTCAAGGAAGCCTGATTCTGTTATGGAAGATTCCTTGAAGGTTCGTATGAAACAAACTTTCAATGTGGAACTGAGCATCCTATAATGGTACTCGTGACGCTAGTTATCGGGACAGTATATGCGATTTGACGGTACAGCACGAAATTGGTCTGCGTAGCGGAGTGTAGCTGTCTGTGACAATCTGAGTGAAAAAGTTTGGGATAACTGTTGTTGCGACGAGCATTTGATCCCGTGAAATATGCGTCTTTTGAGAAGCCCTATGAGATAGGCAAGTGATTAGGCAAGTGATGTAGAAGAAGTGATGTAGAAGAGGGTACACTATGCCAATTTATGAGTATTTTTGTGTCGATTGTCGCAAACGGGTGAGTGTCTTTTTTCGTACGATGAGCGAGGCCAGCGATGAGGCTG
>CAMPHP010000868.1 GCA_946885925.1 uncultured Litorilinea sp. | reverse complement strand
AATCGATCAACAATGCCCACACTTGTTCAACCGGGGCATTGATAGTAATTTCGCCAGCAGTCTTGACCGGCGCTTCCTCATCAATCCGCCCCTTTTTGGCATATTCCTCATGCAATCTATCAAACGAAGGCCCGCTGTAAAATAGTCGTTTTGTCATCGTGTGTATAGACCGTTCGTTCTGTACTGGTTTTGTTGAAACCAAGCCTGTTAGAGGCTGGTCGGTTGACCAGGATATAGACTCCCCATTTTACTGTTCTCTCCACTGCCAAATGCTAGCACAATTTGAATGAGTATCGTGTCAATGGTTGCCTGACTGGAGGTGATCGTGACTACCGCGCCTCTCTCCTGGCAACCCTGGCTGATCCGCATCACCATTGCGTGTGCCAGTTCCCGCAACTTTGATATGCCCATCCTCCATCTGTTGCGGATGCTCAGCATTATCCCATCTCCTTCTTAGGAGAAGAAAACCATGAGATACAAAAGCGTCATTGTTACCAAAAGAGGTGGCCCGGATTCTCTCCAAGTTATTGAGAATGACCTGCGTGCACCCTCGTCTGGGGAGGTGCGCGTTAGAATCCTCGCTACGCCGGTGTGTAGCCCTGACGTCCAGGCTCGCTACGGTCAGACTCCGATTGCGCCCAGAATTCCGTTTGTGCCAGGCTATGCCATCGTTGGCGTTGTGGATGCGATTGGCAAAGGTGTCACGAAGGCTGCCGTGGGTGAGCGCGTCGGCGCTTTGACAGTATTTGGAGGCTATACCGAGTACATTTATCTAGACCAGGATGCGTTCATCCCCGTGCCCGTCACTTTGGATCCGGCAGAAGCCGCCACACTGCTCCTGAATTACCTCGTTGCTTACCAGGTGCTGCACCGCGTGGCAAAGGTAAGTGCCGGGGATAAGGTGCTGATTATCGGCGCGAGCGGTGGAGTCGGGACGGCTTTGCTAGATCTTGGTAGACTGGCCCGTCTTACCATGTACGGGCTCGCATCCAAAAGCAAACACAGTCTCCTTACCCAGTACAGGGCGACACCGATTGATTACCACACACAAAACTTTGTCGAGGTGATCCGTCAGGCAGAACCGGATGGTCTTGACGCTGTATTCGACGGCGTAGGCGGGGACTATGTTCAGCGCGGCTTATCGATATTGGGGCGTGGCGGCAAGTTGGTCGTATACGGCAATCCCTTAAGTTTCTTGGGCTTGTTACGTCTCCTAGCAAAGCTGCTTGTGTTTAATCTGATGCCCAATGGCAAAACAATCAAGCTTTATGGGACATCGGCGTCCATATTTAACCGGCGTCCGATTCTGGAGGACTGGGCTGTGCTCTTTAAGCTACTCGAAGAATGCAAAATCAAACCGGTCATCATGAAAAAGTTTCCCATTCTGGAAGCCTCCCAAGCGAATGCGCTGTTGGAAAGCGGCCAAGTCACCGGCAATGTCGTTTTGGTAGCACCGGGATCACCGTCCCGAGCCACTGAACCTATCCGGAGATAACTAGAAATGATGAGCCAACTGATTGAACTTGAAATTGCAGAAAGAGAATAGAAAAGTCTTTACCGGGTTGGTGGCGCGTTGGTGGCGCGGCTGCCTGGAGCAGGGTAATCGCTACCCTGCTCCAGAATGTAAAATCGCACAATGTAAAAAGGAGAAAATATGTTGCCTTCAATACTTGTAACCTATGCTAGCCGTTATGGTTCAACGCAGGAAGTTGCTGAAGCAGTCACGGCAACGCTGCGCGAGCATGGGCTTGAGGTAGATCTTCGGCCTATGCGGGAAGTACGAACGCTCGAAGGGTACCGTGCGGTCGTGATGGGTGCACCACTCTACATCGGACACTGGCAAAAGGATATGCAGAGTTTTCTGGCGCAACATCGTGAGTCCCTCATGCAGCGACAGGTTGCGCTGTTCACACTTGGCCCAACTCAACCGGATGAGAAGGATTGGGAGGATGTGCGCGCTCAACTCGAACAAGAGATGGCGAAGTATCCTTGGCTCAAACCCGCCACGACTGAATTGTTTGGTGGCAAATATGATCCGGCAAAGCTGCGCTTCCCCGACACGCTGCTTGCCAAGTTGCCAGCCTCCCCTCTCCACAAGATGCCCGCCAGCGACATCCGCGATTGGACGGCAATCCGCACCTGGGCGAGCAACCTGGTTACGCAGCTTCAGCCTGCTTTATCACAATAAGTCCTTTGTAAAGTTAGGCTCTTGATCTTGCTACCACACTTTATCGTGAGCACCTTCCACGTAGTGGGGCTATCCCACTACGTGGGTGGGAACCCTCTGGGTATCTTCGAGAAAGGTTAATACCAAGCTATTTACTTGTGTAACCCAAGGTGCCACCCCGGATCATAACCTAGCGATCTTCTGCTCCTGGGGGCTCTCAATCTCTCTGGTTGGCGCGGCAGAGCAGAGAGACCCTTCCAGGGTGACAGAGCAACGCGTCCGTCATGCCGCAGGCATCTCTCTGGGCCAACGTGGGCAGAGAGACCCCTACGGGGTGACAAAACAGGTTGGCCTGTCATTCCGTAGGAATCTCTCTGAGGGCGCGCAGCACAGGATCGACCGCTACCGAACGACAGAGCCGCGCCTTTGTCATGCTGGAAGCATCTCTCTGAGGGCGCGCAGAGCAGAGAGACCCTTGCAGGGTGACAAAACATATTGCTCTGTCATTCCGTAGGAATCTCTCTGAGGGCGCGCA
>CAMPHP010000867.1 GCA_946885925.1 uncultured Litorilinea sp. | reverse complement strand
AAGATGGAGGTGAGAAAGGGTGGCATTTGGCGATACATCCAGCGCGATGCCGAGGGCAATGAGTATGCGTTCAATGGTGTGTATCACGATATCGTGTCGCCAGAACGACTTATTTACACCTTTGAATTCGAGGGAATGCCGGGCCATGTGTTGCTCGAAACTGTGGTGTTTGAAGAACAAGATGGCAAGACAAAGCTGTCGGACATCTCTGTCTTCCAATCGATTGAGGATCGCGATGGAATGCTCGCATCGGGAATGGAGCAAGGGGCGGTCGAAACTATGGATCGTTTCGAAGAGCTTTTGGCGAGGCTCTGAAATTAAGGGTCTGAAGTCAAAGGGTTGAGCTTAAAGCCTTGAGGTCAAGGAAAGAATCACGATGAAAAAAGTACTTTCGAGAGACGGCACCCCCATTGCGTTTGAACAGGCGGGCAAGGGAGCGCCAATCATCTTGGTAAGCCCTGCGCTAGGTGACCGGTCGGATATGTTGACGGCACCATTGGCTGCACTGCTCGCATCGCACTTTACCCTGTACACCTATGATCGCAGGGGTCGAGGCGACAGTGGGGACACGACACCGTATGCGGTCGAGCGCGAGGTCGATGATATTGAGGCTGTCATCAACGAAGCTGGTGGATCGGCGTTTGTGTACGGCATCTCGTCTGGTGCGGTCCTTGCCCTCGAGGCTGCCAGCAAACTTCCTACTAAGGTCAAGCGGCTGGCGTTGTACGAGCCGCCTTTCATCGTCGACAAAAGCCGCCCGCCACTCCCACAGGATTATGTGCAGCATCTTACTGAGCTGCTATCAGCAGGTCGCCGGGGTGACGCAGTCGAGTACTTCATGACTGCGGCAGTGGGAATTCCTGCTGAATACCTTGCCCCCATGCGAAGCGACCCCATGTGGGCAGACATGGAGAGGCTAGCAAACACGCTGCCCTATGACGGCACAGTTATGGGCGACACGATGTCGGGCAAGCCACTGCCTGCCGAGAAGTGGGTCTCTGCTACCTCACCCACGCTTGTGATGGATGGTGGAGAGAGCGATACATGGATGCGTAACGGCGCACGAGCACTTGCAGAGATTCTTCCCAATGCAAAGTACCGCACCCTCGAAGGTCAGAATCACGGCATAGCACCGGATGCTCTTGCTCCCGTGTTGAAGGAGTTCTTCACCGTCTAAAACGGCATTTGGCGAGCACGAACAATCTACAAGAAAACAGCTAAGCCACACGAAGTACCCGTACGCGAAATCTGCTCTCTCGTGTACGGGTACTTCTTAATTGCCTCTCCTCCGACACCAAACCCGATAACAATGCCAATCCAAGGGGTGGCATTCAACAGTGCAAGCGATGTACCCAACAACTCCACCGTGACAAGCGCAGGATGTGGGGAGATTCTTGTTGGACAGATTCTATTGGCAGTGCGACAATGCAATCCAATCTATCTAAGGAGGTCGTTATGGCTGAATTGAAAACGCAACCCACCAACCAGGATGTAACCGAATTTCTCAATAACATCCCGGATGAGCGCAAGCGGGAGGATAGTTTTGCGGTTCTGCAACTGATGCGCGAGGTGACGCAAAAGGAACCACAGATGTGGGGAAGCAGCATCGTTGGCTTTGGTCAATATCATTATAAGTATGCCAGCGGACGAGAGGGCGATGCACCTGTTACAGGATTCTCGCCGCGCAAGCAGAACCTTACCCTCTACATTATGGCGGGCTTCGAGCAATATGATGAGCTTTTGCAGAACCTGGGCAAGCACACGACGGGCAAGGCCTGTCTCTACATCAAGCGACTTGCAGATGTGGACATGGGAGTTTTGCGCGAGTTGGTTCAAAGATCTGTCGAGTATATGGCTCGTGCCTACCCAACCGAACAGGCTGCGTCGCATGATGGCACGGCGTAGGATGAAAGGAATCATGGGATGCACACCAGTACACGCCTGATTTCCAGCAACTTTGAGTTCTGGTCTCACACATCCGGCGGCACTCGTCAGGTTGATTTCGCAACATTTTGCCCCGGATACCACGAACTGGATCGTGTGGGTGTCGTCTCGCTTCGCTTAGAAGATGGTATCTTGCAGACAAGCTATGCCCTGCTTGCCCTGACGACTGCGTTTTATGACCAGTTGCGTGTGCGCTACGGTGATGACGAATTCTTTGATTATCCCCAACATTTTGCCTTTGTTGGCGCAGAGGGTGCGGTTGTTCATGCCGGACGCGAACTGCTGCCATCGGATACGCCAGAGCTATGGAATGCCTGGTCGTGGCTAGATGTCTGGCCCGAGTCCAAATGGGTGACAGCGCCACCTACTGCTTCAGCAATGTTGCAGCGGCTTTTTGACTATCAGATCAACCGGATCTTCTGGCCGCGGGCGCTCAAGCCAGGGCCGCACGAAGCGCAACTCCCTAATTATGTTTGGAAGATGCTCCAAACAAGTTTGAAAGGAGTCTACTTTTACGGAGATGACCCTTCCGGAGCAACGATGCAAAACGAAGGTGGGCAGGTGGGCGAGCGGGTAGAGATCCGCGCGGCACCAGCTATTGAAGAGGTGGTACAAGAAAGTATTGCGCAATTGCCCGCCGCTCTCCACGGAACTCCTATCCAGGCTCCCCTGCCTACGCAGCTTTACGAGCCTGTATCCGTTACTGATTTTCTAGCGACAATGCAGTACGAACAGTCACAGAGGGTGATGTGACGGTA
>CAMPHP010000866.1 GCA_946885925.1 uncultured Litorilinea sp. | reverse complement strand
TCAGCACGCTTGCCGCGTTTGACCGGCTCTACATCCGGTCGCCGCATCGCTGGCTGGTCGCTTTGTTGCTGGCCTATCTGCTGGCTGGCTCGCTCTTTGCCTATTATACGCCGCCCTGGCAAGTGCCCGACGAACCGGCCCATTATAACTATGTGGCCCACATCGCCAAGACAGGCACGCTGCCCGTGCTAAAGATGGGTGACTATAACCAGGAAAAGCTGAGTACTCTGCTCCAGACCAAATTTGTGCCCAAACTCTCGCCCGCCTATTTGCGCTACGAATCCTATCAGCCACCACTTTACTATTTGCTGGCAACGCCGATCTTTTGGGTGGGTGGTGGCAGTCTCTTGGCCTTGCGTCTTTTTGGGGTACTGATCGGCGCGGTAACTGTCGTGTTGCTCTATCTATGTTTGGTCTTGGTCTTTCCAGGTAAGACGTTAATTCCTTTGGGGGCTGCTGCGTTTGCTGCGCTGCTGCCCATGCACATGGCGATGGCTGCGGCGGTCAACAACGATGGCCTGGCCGAACTGCTGCTGATGGCAACGATGTTGGTGTTACTACACTGGATGCGTCACCGTTTTTGTGAGGGTGGCTATGATGATCCGGTGGGAAAGCCAGGCGAAGCTCTAGGTCGCATAGGCCATATGCGCCGATCTCAACAACGCCAACTGCTCTGGCTAGGGCTGCTGTTGGGGTTGGGTATGCTGACCAAGATTTACGCCTATTTGCTGCTGCCACTTGTCGTGGCAGTGGTCGTGGTCGTAACATGGCTATCGCCAACTTTTCGCTCTGTTGCGCGTGAGGAGGTGCGCTTTTCGCCCTCACGCGCGTCATTGATGGCGGGATTGCGCCGGGTGTTGTGGGTTGTTGGTCCCGCCATGCTTCTGGCCTTGCCCATGTGGGTACGTAATCTATACCTCTACGGTGGGTGGGATTTCTTGGGGTTGGCATGGCACGACCAGGTTGTGGTGGGACAGCCGCGTACCACGGATTGGATTGCCAATGAGGGGTGGATTGCCTACTCTGAACGGGCGTTTAGCTTTACCTTTCAGAGCTTTTGGGGCGTCTTTGGTTGGATGAGCGTTTTTATGGATGAGCGTATCTATACGGCGCTTCTCCTCTTTACAGGTGTGATCTTTTTAGGTGTGTTATGGGCCACTGTGCGCTTTATCTCTGGCGGGCCAGATACGGACATGGATGTCTTTCAACTCTCTGTGCTCATTCTCTTTGGCCTGATGTTGGTGCTGGTGGTGGTGTCGTATATCGGGTATAACGCGAAATTTGTTCAACACCAGGGGCGTTATTTCTTTTGGGGCTTGCTGCCGATCAGTACTGTGGTCGCGCTGGGCTGGCGCGAGGTGTTACAGCCATTACAGGGTGCGATTACTGGCTTTATGGCGACCGTCTTGGCTGTGGCAACTGCTGTATCGGGTAGCTTAACCGGCGATCTGAACAAGTGGACGCTATTGTCGATTAGCTTGATTGCGCTTGTGCTCTTTTGCCAACCGTTGTTGTTGGGAGGCTCTGGATCGGGTACACTGCGCTGGCTGCCAGCCCCGGCGCGCCAGTGGATGGCCCGCCCGCTGGTGGCTTGGCTGTTGCGCCAGGCGAGGCGTTTGACCTGGGCGCTGCCCTTCATCCTGCTCTTCGTGTTGGACTTGGCAATTCCACACCTGTTTATTATGCCGATGTTGGATTAGAAACAACCTTCCTCAAAGCCATCCAGAGGGTTCCTGGCTTCGAGGAAGGTCTTCTCGCCAAGCATATTCCAAGTATATTTGAGGTGTGTCTAAAGCGGCGTTGAAGGCGTATTCTCTAAGCTGAAAGACTTATTTGCAGGCCGCGCACTGGAGTCACTACTCGATCAAACACTTGATCAAATACTCGACAAGAGAAGTGCGAATCAGAGGAGTGGGAATAGGTGTGGTGGTAGAGTAGGTTGTTCGGAAAGGATTTGTGTTGATGCAGGCGACTATGCGAGTGGAGCGTGTGCCGGTTCGATTCCGGCGAACGCCAGTGGACTTTGCAATTATCTTTGGCTTAGTGATGGTATGCGCGCTTGTGGCTGCAATCGTAGGGTGGCAGGTTTGGCATACCAACCGCATTTATAGTGGCGTGACCGTGGCGGGTGTGCCTGTGGGTGGAATGACCCGTGCAGCAGCCTTGACCGAGGTAAGTGATTCCCTCTCGCGCTATCCACTGCCCTCGGTGAGCGTGACCTATGGCGGTCGCCAATGGTCAATTACCGGTGATGATGTGCATGTCTCTACGGATCTGCTTGCCGCTGTCAATCAGGCATACTTGGTCGGGCGCACAGACAATTGGTCGGGCAATATCACTGCTCAAGTAGCGGCAGCGTTGGGGGCAGCAGACATTACGCCGCAAGTCGTGCTAGAGACGAGCCAACTACAGGGAACCATTGAGCAAATTGCTGCCGAAATCCGCAAACCTGCACGCTCTGCCGCGCGGATGGGCGATGTCGTTGTCCCTGCCCAGCCTGGGGTTGATGTGGATGTAGAAGCTACGGTGGCGGCTTTGACCAGCGCGTTGGACAATCGCATCCCAGGTCAACCGATTGTTGCCGAGGCAGTGGTGACAGAAGTTGCGCCGCCAACACAAACGCTTGGTCAGCCTGGTGCATCTGCTTCCCCATCTGCTGATTCATCCTCAAGCACCCCCACGCGCGAGCCGCTGCTCTTGCGTA
>CAMPHP010000865.1 GCA_946885925.1 uncultured Litorilinea sp. | reverse complement strand
ACTATACCGCCACCACACCTCCTGCCTATGCCGCAGCGGTGCCAGAATAGAAATCCTCCTTGTGCTCGTAGCCCGGTTCGCGCAGGTGCACATGGGCATCAACCAAGCTTGGCAACCGGAGTATGGTCATTGCACTCTATCCATTCTAGTTGGCAGTTCAAATATTGGCGGCTCAAACAGCATCTGCCGGTTAACCGGCGCACCATTTTCTTAGCTAGCACGTATTGCTAACAGGCATTCATCACATTTGCGTGGCAGTAGACGCACATCGTGATCATCTATCATTTTAGCTGTCGCGCACAAAAACAGCCAAACAAGGCATTGCACTAGCCTCGCTCATATTTCGCCCCACGTCCCATCGCGGTACAATTGTACCGCGACATCAAACCGGGCATCTGTCATGATGAATGCCTTATCATCTATCCGTCCAAGTAATGTCTGTACTATGTCAGCAAATCGAACTTTCTTGTACAGTACAATTGATACCAAAATACAATCTATGAATCTACTCTGGCTCTAAACCACATGCCAGTCTAGAAAAAAGTTGTGTTTCCTACCTCTATTCTTAAACACTACCTAAATTTCCGAGGCATATCCATCTATGCAGAATATTAAGCGCCCGAATATCAGTACCCGCACCATATTAATCGCCGTTGGGGTCTTTGTAGTCCTCCTCTTCTTGCTTAGTCTCAGTAGCCAATTCTTCTACTTTTTCGAGCGTGTCTCCGCTAGTGAAGTAGGTGTCCAGTTCGTCAGCGGGCGAATCAAGGATGTCGTCGGCCCAGGTGTCTATAGCGACGCAGGCCTCTTTGTAGATATGGAGCGCATCTCAATTCAATCCGTTGCCTTTAGCGTCAGTGACGCCGAACTCATCACCAAAGACAAGCAACGTATCGGTGTCGTGGTGACAGGGGATGTCTTCCGCCCCGGTCTAGAAAACAAAGAATCAATTATACAGTTATGGGGTGAGTACAGCCAGCTATTCATCTCCGATGAAGCAGCCCGGCTTCGCATCGAAGACCGCGCCCGCCAATCTATGAAGGTCTGTGTAGGTGATCGCAACTTTGACGATAATGTCATCGGCACCGGACGTGACGAACTGCGTAACTGTATCGATGATGAACTCAACGAGCTTGCCGCCAACTATGGTCTGCGCGTCGACAATGTCGTCGTACCCGAAGTTCTCCTCTCCCCCGAAGTCCAGGCCCGTTTAGATGAAATCGTCCAGAGCCGCCTCCAAACAGAAAAGGCAGCCCAAGACAAGCTCAAGGCCGAGGCCGAAGCATCTGCCGAACAAGCTCGCCAGGAAGGTGAGATCCGTATTCAACAGAGTCGCATTCAGGAAGAATCACGCCAGCAAACCACGCTTGCCGTGCTAGAGCAAGAGAAAATCGAGGCGCAACGTGCTGTAATCGAAGCGGAACGAGCCAATGAACTGGCACGCGTCGAGGCAGAAGAGGCAATCATCGTCGCCGAGAAAAACAACGAACTCCTAGCCGCACAACGTGATCTAGAAATTGAATCTGCACGGGCGTTGGCGGCTGCCGAGCGGGCAAAGAGCGATGTGGCTGTGCAAACCGTGCTGGCTAACCTCTACGCCAACAATCCGGGATTCCTCCAACTCCAAATCGTGCAAGCCAATGCCGGTGCACTTAAGGCAACCGATAAAGTCATCTTTACCCCCGAAGGTACGATTCCCACCCTCGTCCTGCCTGGCCCTGGCATTGTGCCCACAGTTGATACAAACGAGCCTGTAACTGCCCAACCATAGACCAGGCAAAACTAAAACACCAGACAAGTGCAACAGAAAGGTAAAGTGTAATGCTTACCCAGACAACCAGCAACCAAACATCTGGTAACATAGATAGCAACGCAAAACTTGTCGAACGTGCCCGCCGGGTTATCCCCGGCGGAGTCAATTCTATCAACCGCGTCTTGCCCTGGCCCTTTGTGGTGGCAGAAGCTCATGGAGCCTACCTACAAGATGCTGAGGGTCGCGACTACCTCGACTACCATGCAGCCTTCGGTCCCATTATCCTGGGTCATAATCACCCCGAGGTAAATGCTGCCGTGCAAGCTGTTATGGAGCATGTAGACATTGTGGGTATTGGTGTCACCGAGCAAGAAATCCTGCTGGCCGAAGCCATCAGCAGCTACGTCCCCTCAGCCGAGCGCGTACTGCTTACCAATTCCGGCTCAGAGGCGACCTATGCCGCGCTCCGTCTCGCCCGCGGGGTCACAGGTCGCCACAAGATCGTCAAGTTTCAGGGAACCTACCACGGTTGGCACGATGCCGTTCTAATGAACGTGATCAGCCCGCCAGAGCGCATCGGCCAGCAGGATCTACTCTCCCTGGGTATGTCTCCTGGTGTCGTGGAAGATACCATTGTCTTGCCCTTCAACGATATCGAAGCCATTTCAGATCTGCTCCAACAGCGCGGCGATGAGATTGCCGCGGTTCTTGTGGAAGTTATCCCCCACAACATCGGTTGCGTTCTGCCTCGCCCAGAGTTTCTTCAGGCGCTTCGCCAGTTGTGCAGCAACTATGGCGCGCTCCTAATCTTTGACGAAGTGATCACCGGCTTCCGCCATGACTTGGGCGGCTATCAACGGCTCTCCGGCGAGACCCCCGACCTCAGCACCTTTGCCAAAGCAATGGCAAATGGCTACCCCATTGCAGCGCTAGTAGGTCGTGCCCACTACA
>CAMPHP010000864.1 GCA_946885925.1 uncultured Litorilinea sp. | reverse complement strand
GGCAACCAAAGAGCCTTGTCCGCTAACCGGCGAACCACCTGCCGGAGCAGCAGATGTCCCACTCGTTGCAACAGTGGGTGCTACCGTTGGTAACGGGGTTGGAGATGGCGTCGGCGACGGTACCGGCGTAGCCGTCGGAACAGGGCTTGGCGTAGGTGTGGGTGATGGTAACGGTGTCGCGGTTGGTGTTGGCAGCAAGACAGGCTCCTGCGCTGCTGGTGCACCAGGTGTTGTCCCTGCCGTGGGCACAACCGCAGGCACATTCCCTTCCAGCATGACCGGCAGTTGTTCTAACCCAAACAGCACAACCTCGCTGACCTCCATCCAACCAGAGATATCACGGTCATTATGGACCACTACCCATAAATTGTCGCTGGAACGCCCAACCGCGGTCAAAACCGTCCCTGGGGTGAGTTCGCGAATAGATTCCCCACCTGGCGCGGTGTACAAGCGTGCCCCGCTTGCCCCGACAATCGCCAGTGTCCCTGGGCCAGAGGCGTCTACCTGTGCCACGGGAGCAGCATAAACTGCCTGATTCCATCTTTCACCAGTGACACCCATCTCAGCGATACTTGTCGCGGAAACGATCCCTACCAGTACGATCACCATTCCTTGCAACAGGTTGCGCTGTAGACGATAACGCGGCCCTACACCTCTCCGTTGCTTCTGGCGGCAAGAGCGATTGCGTTCTCCCCAACCCATAAACACTCTCCATTGTGGGCCGATAAACATCGGCAATGCCCAGATAATTGCATCTACGCTCTAAATGATAAGACCTACAAACGATAAGACCTATTGTAGACCTGAGCGTAGATTATATAAATAAAAGCTTGAAAGCAAGTTGAAATGAATCTGTTGATGAATAAATCACAGAATATTTTTCTGAGATTGCTCAGAGTAGCTTGACAAAGCGCTAAGCAACTCATTACAATTCGCCTCAACCGACCGAACGGTCGGTCGGGCCAAGGCTATATTCTGGCGTAGGTAGGCCGCTTTGTCAAACCATCAAGAGAGATATGACGAATGTCCACAACTGAGCCACTTGTCACCACGGTTCCCTCCAAAGAAGCAGTCCTAGACGCTGCCCATCGCCTGATCCAAGAGCGCGGTCTTGGCGGATTCTCGATGCGCGACTTGGCCCAGCACAGCGGTTTGGCAAAGGCAACCATTTATCACCACTTCCAAGACAAGCGTGAAATTTTCTTTCAAGTACTTGAACGCGATCTCAGCATGATGCGCGACCGTATCGTTGCCGCCGCCAATACCCCAGGCGATCTACATACACGTCTGCGTGCAATCATTCAGACCTTCTTTGCGGTCAGCACAGAACACGGTACGTTACTTATGTCCACGCTGCGTGAAGCCATGAGCATGGAGGAAGAGCTATACAAGCTGATTCGCAGATATCGTACCGAACTTTATCAACCCATTATTGACGTGCTAGCCGAGGGTGTAAAAGATGGTACGCTCCGACCCACCAATCTAGAACTGACAGCCTTGAGTTTCTTTGGCATCCTCCATTCTTTCACCGGCGCTTATCTAGTCGCGGCAGATGTTCAACTTGATGATAACAGTATAGACCACATCCTTGATCTCTTGCTCCGCGGCATACTAGCCTCACCGGCTGCCGAGCGATCCTAGTCAGCTTTATCAAATCCTATTATTCTAACCAACCACTACGCTCGATCGTAAGGAATCGTTGCACGCCATGTCATTTTTGATGTCATTTTTGTTTATTCATTCGATTATACAAGTGCTACGGAAATCCAACACTACGAAGGGGATGGTGGCGTTGTCATTGACGCTTGTGCTTGGCGGCTGCAACATAGGCAGACTCGCGGCTACTCCGGAACCTTACAACCCCACCAGCTACCAATCAAGCTCAACCCCAGTTACCTCCGCACAGAACCCATCAGTCGAGCCTACGCCACAGACATCCGCTCAAGAGGCCGGCGATCAACCTGCAGTGGATCCTGCGCCCGGAAGGTGGATCTACACGGGTGAAATCGAGCCGGAAGACGAGGTGACAGTCGTCACCGAAGTGGGCGGCGCGGTACTGGAGGTACATGTCAAAGAAGGCGACCGTCTCACGGCTGGGCAGCTTCTTCTCGTCGTGGATAGTACTAACCTCGAAGCCCAGCGCGCCCAAGCGCTTGCTGGGTTACAAGCTGCCCAAGCACAGGTTGAGTTGCTTCAGGTGCCGGCGAGCGACGCCGATATCGAGGCGGCTCGCGCAGAAGTGGCGGCAGCCGACGCCGCCTACCAACGTGCGCTACAAGGCCCCACTGCCGAAGACTTAACGATGGCTCAAGCACAACTATTCCGAGCCGAAGCCGCCGTGCGCCGTGCCCAAGCAGCCTATGATCAAGTCTCGTGGAATCCAATGATCGCTGCACTGCCTGAAAGCCTCCAATTGCAACAGGCAACTCTGGCGCTTGAATCTGCGCAAGCTCAATATGACAAACTAGCCAAGGGCAGCAGCGAAGACATTATCGCCGAAGCCTATGCCCAGTTGGCCTCAGCACGCGCCCAACTTCAACGTCTGGAAGAAGGCCCCGAAGAAGCACAGATCCAAGCTGCCAGGGCCCAAGTGCGCCAAGCCGAGACAGCCCTCTATCTCGCCCAACTCCAATTAGAAAAGGCGACTGTGCGCTCACCGATTGATGGTATTGTGGCAGGGGTAAATCTTGCCCCAGGTGCAATGG
>CAMPHP010000863.1 GCA_946885925.1 uncultured Litorilinea sp. | reverse complement strand
GACGAGACTTTAGTGATTGTAGCGAGTGACCACGGCAATGTAGAAGATTGCAGCCACCGCAGACATACCGAAAACCCTGCGTTAACGCTTGTGGTGGGTGCTGCCCACCAGATTGTCGCCGAGCGGATTCATGCGCTTACCGACTTTGCCCAGGTCATCCTCGACTTTTTAGCGGGTAATGTGTAGCGCCATCTACTCCGCTTGCTGTACTACTGGTTGTTCACGCACGCACGTGATCAAGAGGATAAGGGCCACAGCGTTACAAACTGCTGCGATGATTGCAAGGCCTGTAATGCCAATGCGGGCGTAGAGGAGTGGCGTTATAAAGGAAGAGGCAGTGGATGCCGCTAGCGTGACGGTTGAGCCGAGAGTCATGACCTTGGCTGTTTGGTTTGGAGATTGCCCACTGAGCAAGGGAAAGCCGGAGACTAGGGCGAATTCAAAGAAGCCCCGCGTCATTGCGGCACTCAGGATCGCTGGAATTACTGCTACATTGAACCAGGGAATGAGCAGATAGCCAATCAGTGCTCCAACAGTACCGAGCAGTACGCTGCGCCGTTTGCCAAAACGGTCGGTAAAGAGACTCACCGAGACACTTGCAGTTAGATCGAAACAGCCAAAGATTAATGCCACAAAGCCTAGTTCGCGCGCGCCGAAACCGTATTGATCCGCAAACCATGCGCCGTAAATGATCATGAACTGCATGGCGGCGTAGAAGTTGATCGCACCGACCAGGATCGTAGCGTAGGTCGAGAGAGCATTGGTTTCGATCTGAAAGAAGCCAATAAAGCGTGAAAAAAGGCCGCCTTTGGATGGCTGGGGACGAGGGGTCGCCAGGTTTGCTCTATCATTGTGGACTTCGGGCAAGGTCTGAAAGACAAAGGACATAATGACCAGACCAGCACCTAGTAGAAAGAAGGGTGTACGCCAGCCTGTCGCAGCAATCAACAGCCCCATGAGGGAGAGGCCAACAATGCCGGTCAATGCCCACGAATATTCCAGCATCCCAATTGCGCGTGCAAGTCTGTTGTAGGGGAGGCTGATACTCAGGTAAGCTTGCAGGATCGGCACAAAGCCTGTCAGACCAAGACCAAGAAGTATCATGCCAATGAGAGCTTGTGGAACGGTGGAACTACTGCCAATGATCCATAGACCAGCAGCCATAGCAAGCATTGCACCGCGTAGGACAGCCTGATAGCCAAAGCGGGTGGCTAGAATACTGAAGGCAGGAGCCAAGAGGCCGGTGGCAGTCCGGGCGCTGATCATCCGTCCCATGACCACCACATCAGTATTTAGACCGGCAGCAAAGATAGGCAGGAATGGGTTAAACATTTGCACGCTAATATCAACCAAAAGGCGCGCGCTGATGCAGGTGGTAATGAGGCGGGCAAAGGAAATCTTTTGCGGCGATCCGGATGTTGGGAGAGATGTTGAACTCACGCGCGTTGCTCCTCAAGCAGACATTACTGACTGGGATCAACGCGGCGAACGCTAGCTCCCGGTGGCGGAAAAAAGACAAAGGTAAGCGGGTCAATCTCTTGATTAAAGATGACGCTGCTAAAGCGCAACTCGCGGCCATTGCTATCGCGCCAAGCGAGTGGATAGGCGTATTGATCGTCTAGCCAGACCTGAAGCGTCCCTGCAGGAAGCGATGGATCGTTGCCCGGAATGACCAGTTCATACAGAGTTGCTTCGCGCCCGGCGATTGTTGTCCGGTCACCCACATTGAGTGGGGTTCCCTCTTGCAGCGCGGCGAGGACTCGATCAGGCATACGTTCTATGATGGAGCCTGTGCCTGCTTCCCCTGCCATATCATCCCGATACGCCGCTCGATCTACCACGGTGGCGATATTGACGGCTGGTGTGTAAACCCAGCCTTCCTCATCGTTTAGTACGACGATCGTACCCGCAAATGCGCCAGGTCCCGCTTCGGTTTCTGTACGTAGGAAACCGGGTCGCTGAACCCACAATTCTTGTTCCAACGTGACGGCTTGCAAGCTAATTGTAACACGCCCTTGCACCGATTCAACGCGCGCCAGTTCACGATGAATTTCCGCAACGAGACGGTCATGGGGAGTGCCGCGGTTGTTCGTCAACCAGAGGATGAGTGCAACCGCTAGGATGAGGAGTAGACCAGCCCCAATCCAGAGGGGGCGACGATGTATGTTGAGCTGCATGATTGAATTTTCTCATGGCGGATGATTGTCTGGGACGGTTTTCCACACTTGGTGGTCACATCCAGACGCGCGGGCGGGCAGGTGGTTCTTGATCCTCGTCGCTCGTACCACCGATGATGCGCGGCGGCGGTGAGGATGGTGGTGCGCTTTGTGCCTTTGGGGGTTCATCGTTTCCTACGAGGACAGGACGTCCTTGATTGCCACCTTGATCGGGACCAAGTACGCCTGCTTCTTCGAGTTGATCGACCAGACGACTTGCGCGGCTATAGCCGATACGCAATTTGCGCTGGAGCAGGCTTACAGAGCCGCGACCACTGCTCTTGACAATCTCCACTGCTTCATCAAAGAGTTCGTCGCGGGCGTCACTAGCCTTCATTTGTTCGATTTCAGCAAAGAGTGCAGGCTGGCTTAGCGGTGTCGCTGCATCTTGTGCAAGCGGCTTCGACTTGGGCGTCTGTGTGATGCTGTCGAGATTGGGCATATCAAGCGGCGTACTGGGCAAGACCCCATCTGCGTCCGTTGGTGTAATG
>CAMPHP010000862.1 GCA_946885925.1 uncultured Litorilinea sp. | reverse complement strand
GCGATACAAAAAACGCCTTTGACAAGCAAATCATGACGATGCTATTATAATCATCAAGTGGTTCGACCAGTCGAGAGAATACCCTGTCTTCATTACATCTTTTTTATCGAGCTGGTCAGACCAGAAGCAACAGGACTCTATTCTTCGTCGCACGAATATACTCTCAATTCCATCCCTTTAACATATCCACCTTCGCGAATTCAGCATAAACGCTGGAAACGCTCAACACGTTCTCCCATTAATCTAGTGTTCAGTGGATTGTTCTACCTATGGTGTACGACAGTTCCACATTTGGCGTTGACAGCCTGCGTGTAATGCGCTGTTTAATTGTGCTCTAAGGAGCTGCGGCAGTATCCAGCGATACCGGCGTGGCTCTATCTCCATGTGTTCACTTTGTGTTGCGGGTTTGGTGTTTTGTCAGCATCAAGCACTTCCAGGTGTTTTCACGATTCAGAGGAGGAGTCTTCATGGCCGAACAGCATTTGATAAGCGTTTTGCGACGACCTTTCAGTCGCCGTCAGTTCATGGCATTCGCAGGCAGCATCACCGGCGGGGCCTTCTTGGCCGCGTGCGCTGCTCCGGCTGCTGCGCCACAAACAACATCCAGCGAAGCGGCAGCAGCGCCTGTCAGCGTTTCACACTGGCTTTACTCTCTCCTACCGCTTGATCGCGACACGCTGACCAGCGTTCCGGCGGATCGGACGGAGAACGTTATTAACTACTTTGATTGGAGCGCAGAGGAGTACAAGAAGGTCGAACCGAATACCGACGTGCAGATCGAATATTTGCCGCACGATGAAAGCTGGTTTGCAAAGCTCGACGCCTCACTCGTAGCTGGAACGCCACCAGATGTGGTCCAGGGTCCCGTTTCGGAGTTGGCGAAATATGTCCCCCTGGGTGCGCTCTCTCCCATTAACGACTACCTGTCACAGGAGATGAAAGACGATCTCCACCCAGCAGTCGTTGCAGAGGCAAGCTTTGATGGGAATCAATACCTTTGGCCCTGGCGGCTCTCCTTTGGTGGCGGCATATCCATCAATGGAGGTATGTGGGAGGCGAATGGCGTTGGCGACCTACTCCCCTCTGGTGAGACACGCCGCTGGCTGATGGACGATTTCCTGGAGGCAGCGAAGGCTAACACAAAAGACGATGTGTACGGCACTGTTTTGTGTACTGATATCCACTATCAGACCACCCAATTCATGTTTGGTTACGGTGCCCGTCTCTTTAATGAGGACGAGACCGAGGTTATCCTGAACAGCCCAGAGGGAATTGAAGGGTTGCAATGGCTGATCGATTTGGAGAATGTACATAAGGTGGCTGTCCCAGGCACGGCAATCCGCAAGGCCCAAGAAGCAGGTCAAATTTTCACAGAAGGCAAGGCTGCCACATTCCCATCCCAAGGGTCGGGCAAAGTGCCGCCAGAGTTCGCCGACAACCCGGAGTTTAACTGGTACTGGGCACCGCCACCGAATGTTCCAGGCAAAGAGCCGGCTGTGATGACCAACATACATGGTCACTATGTCTTCCAACAGAAAGACACTGTCCGCACCGACGCCGCGCAACGCTGGGCTCAATTCCTGGTCAGACCGGAATCGCTCAAGCTGACACTTGATCAATTTGGTATGCCGCCAGCCCTACAATCGTTGTGGGGCGAGATTGAAGACGAGAATATGAGAGTCGGCCTAACCTTCACCGACATGATGGTGACTTTTGGGCGACGTTCGAGCGCAGCAGCGATCACCTTCTCGCTCGCGCCCCGTATGTTGGAAGCAGCGTTCAGCGGTCAGATGACACCCAAAGAGGCGCTCGACCAATTTGCAGCCGAAGGCAATAAGCTGATTGAAGAGGCAATGGCCGCAACTTGATCTAACTCAGGTTGCTACTGGACCTGCCGTATACATTGTCATTCCGATCCAGGGAGGAATCCTTTTCTCCCTGCGATGGGCTATTCCCCGCTGCGTGAACGGAATGGCAGGTAGTTGGCAGGAGTGATAGCCAACACAAACTGGCATACTCCCCTACAATCCCTAGGAGGAATTATGGCGCAACGACTGCTCAGCAGGCGAGCCAGGGGTATATTTTGGGGCTATTTCTTTATATTTCCCAGCCTCTTGGCGTTCCTCATCTTTTCGCTCTATCCGATGTTGGACTCAATCATCCTGAGCTTCCAACGATTGAAGCTGACCGGACGGGAATGGGTCGGCATCGAAAATTATCTGCGTCTGCTGGACGAACCAGCATTTTTCAAGATTCTCACCAATACATTTCTCTATGCGCTGTTGATTGTGCCGTTTGGTGTGCTGCTGTCGCTGACTATGGCGACACTGATCTTTCGCCTGCCCGCTGCGGCACAGACCTTCTATAAATCGGCCTTTTATCTGCCTGTTGTGACCTCCGGCGTGGTCCTAAGTGTCATCTGGCTCTATCTGTATGACCCGGCTTTCGGCTTGCTAAACTACTTGCTAGGCATGATCGGGATCGAGCCGGTGCTCTGGCTTGCCGATCCCACATTCAGCTTGCTCAGCATCGTCATCATGTACCACGCCTCGCACTGGGGTGGTTCGATTATTCTGCTTACCGCCTCCATGGGCGGCATTCCAAGAGAATTATACGAGGCAGCAGCAATTGAAGGCGCGTCGATTTTTCGCCAGGTGATTTCGATCACGGTGCCGCTGTTAAAGCCAGCCCTTACCTATGTCTCAAT
>CAMPHP010000861.1 GCA_946885925.1 uncultured Litorilinea sp. | reverse complement strand
CGCTCCCATCGGGTATGCCGTCGTTGTCGGTATCTGCGTCTACGGGGTCGGTGCCATGATGAGCTTCTTCGGCGTTGGTCAGCCCATCTTGGTCCTGGTCACAGGCGGGACTTGTCACATTCGGCATACATGGGTTGCTAGGTGCTTGGTCTGTGTTGTCGGGCACACCGTCGCTATCACTATCTGGATTGGTGGCAAGGATCACACCGCTGGCATCGCCCAACATAGCTCCCACCGGTTGGCTCAGTTGCAGATAAATGGTTTCGCCTACACCCAATGGTTCAGTTGCACCAGGTATTGAAAATGTAGCAGAGCTTTGTCCCGCTTTGATGGTGACAAGTCCGCTGATCACCTGGGCGTTGCTGTTCGTCTGGTTGCTGCTCGTGGCGTAACGTACTGTTGTATCTGCATAGGGATTGACTTGATCAAGCGTTACCGTAAAGAGTTTGCTTCCATCGGCTGCCGTCTCATAGTCGCTGCTCAATCGCACGCGCGGCACACGCAGGTAAATGCTCGCCTGGCTATAATTGTTGGCAGGCTGGCTGTCACCGATGCTCGCTAACACTGTCTGATTGGTAAGCGTTGCGTCTGAACTTAGGTTCGGATCAATTCTCCCTGTGAAGGTAATAATGCCACCTTCCCCAACATGTAGATCATCGACATGCCAAATAGAATTAGGTGTCAGATTTCTCAAGGAGACATCCATGCCGATCATATTGCTGCTGGCTGTTACATTGAGCAACTGGGTTGGTGCTGTGTTTGTGATCACAGCCTGCACGGTTGGATTGGGGCCTTGGTTGGTGAAACTAAGCACGTACTCAACAGGTTGGCCGGGCAACGCAGTCGCCAAAGGGCTTGTCTGTGTGCTGACTAGGTCGTGGGCTGTAAGCTGTCTCATTGCCGGGATGGCTTGAACCAAGCCATAACCACTGTTAAAATCGAAGCCCGATTCGCCTATGTCGTAGGCAGTGGCTTCAAGGGCAGCATAGATCTGCTCCACGGTCGCCGTTGGATTGGCTTCACGCATGAGGGCCACGATTGCTGCTGCATGGGGAGCCGCGGCAGAAGTGCCAAAAAAGTTAGGAAACGAGTCTTTGTCACTGCCATCCCCAGGGTCAGCAATATCCTTGCCAAAGAAGGTGGTGTTTACACCATCTGGAGCAACCAATCCGGGCTTTTGGCGCACCTCCTGCAATGGGGTATCGTTGAGAGTATAGAGAATGGGGACACCACCGGCTGAAGAAGAAGCCTCCATTTTGGGTGATGTTGTGCCAAAGGCAGGCGTGAAAACATAGAAAGCAGCCCCGACTGCTTGCGCGCCGCTAGCATTGGCATGACCATAGATGGTGCCACTTTGGGTGTTATATTCATTCACAGTGACGCCTGTGCCAGAGTAAATATACTTCATAAGACTTGGCTTAGGGCCAAGTAGGTGAAGTATGGCAAGGTTGAAGGTTGTGCCGGGACCAGGATTCTTATAGGTCAGGATTTCTACCGGATCCTTGCCGATGTTTTTCTCAATGGCAAGGGCAATGGGTGAGGCGGATGCACCAATCAACAAGAGGTCAAGGTCACTGGTGGCACCATTTCCCCTCGATGCTGACGCATAAGGTTGGTTCCACTGCAAGATAAATGTAGCGGTTGCGCCAACCGGAATTGTAACCTCTTGTAGTGGATCGAGTGCAGAGCCTGGCGCAAAATCATGTAGAATACCACCCAAAAGATAGCTTGGCAGTGATATGGGCAGAATACCTAGCGCATCGACAAAGGGACTTTCATAAGACTGGCGGGCGTTGTTACCGGCAGAGGCAAAATAGGCGACGCCAGAGGCTGAAACTTGGTCAACGGCCTGGGCAATGATGCCATCTTGGAACATGGGTTCAGCGAGGTAGCGAACGTCGTCAACAATTACATCGGCCTGGGCAGTGGTTGCTAGGCTGAGGATTCCGTTGGCAAATACCGCCTGACCGCCAAAAGCGGTATGAAAAGCTTGGCGTGCTCCAGGTGCAATGTCGGCAACCAACTGCATCAATGCGCGCCCTTCATCCTTGCCGCTCGCGCATCTGGCTTCTTCTGCCAGGAGAACAACATTTGGAGGCAAATCACCGCTTGCCACATCACTCGCCGCACCACCCAGACAGTTATAGCTGTCCGAGAGCACGCCCACAGTTGTCCCTGTGCCGTCAATGCCAAACACGTTCCGAACGTGGTCTGTGCCGATCGCGACATCTGCTTGGCTCATGACAGCACCGGCGTCGGTAACAGCAATGGCTGGGCGCGCAAAGCGCAGGCTGGGCAGAGCCGCCAGATCCGGCAGCGCCAAAATTGGAATCTCCCCCGAAACGACGTGCCCAAAAGTTGCTCCGTGTTGGAGTCCTAGCAGGTCGAGAGCTGCGCGCAGTACGTCCGCATCCTGGTCCGCAATGGCATCAATGACAACGAACATCTCTGATTCATTCTGCACTGGTTCATTCTGCACTAGGGAGAGAAGTGGCACAGTTGTCTGGAAAGGGGTTATGCTTTGCGGGGAGGCTGCGACGAAGGCTTGATATTCGGCATGGAGCAGCGAAAGGTCAAAGCCTATCTTCTGCAACGGCCCATCTTTCCCTGTCAGATCCAAACCATGAAAACCCTGGTTTGCCTGCAACAGAATTGCATCTTGATGAGGGAGCAGCGGCGGTAGTAAGTGGCTATTGGCGGCGCTCGGC
>CAMPHP010000860.1 GCA_946885925.1 uncultured Litorilinea sp. | reverse complement strand
GCGATCATCTTGGTCCCTGTGATACCACCGGAGTTGATCAAATCGGGCTGCAGGGCATCCACAACCTGGTTTTGTAAAAAGGGTAAGGCGTTTTCCGGCAGTTCGATATTCTCGCCAGTCAAGATCGGGAGTCGTGTTGTGCGGCGCAGGGCATGCCATGCCTCGGAGTAGTTGGGGGCCAACGGGTCTTCGTAGAACAAAGGCTTGATCGGCTCCACAGCCTCCGCCACGCGGATCGCACTTGGCACATCCAGTTCATTGTGACAATGAACGATGATGTCAATGTCGTCGCCCAGTGCCTCGCGCGCCAAGACATAGGCGCGGTGTACATCGCGTGCCTCCTGGGGGCCAATGCTCGGTGTGAACTGCTGCATGGGGATTTTCAGGACATGGTGAATATCTATTTTGAAGGCTTTGAAGCCGCGCGGATCCGCCTTCAATTCCTGGGCGCGATCATGCCATTCGGCCTTGCTCAGAAAGTCACCGCCGCCACAGTGGGAATAAAGCCGAATTCTCTCACGGAAATTGCCACCAAGCAGTTTTGAAACCGGCTGGTTGAGCAACTTTCCTGCCAAATCCCACAAGGCAATATCAATGCCACTCAGGATACGTACTGCTCGCCCGCGCTGAGGATAGGCATAGAACATATTGTGGAAATGTACCTGGATTGCCAAGGGGTCTTTGCCGATCAACCCCAAGTGGGGCAGGCGTGGGCCTTCCAACGAGGCGATCACCTCCCGCGCCAAAGCGCCGCTGCCGTGACATTCGCCATAGCCACTAATGCCCGCATCGGTCTCCACCTTAATCAGCGTACCTCGTCCCTGCAATTGCATCGCCTTGATCGCAGTGATTTTGACCTGCCCCTGCCGCTCTGCAGCAAGTGGATCATAGGCCGAAGGGCCAAACTCTGTATAGCTCACCTCTGTACTTTTCAGCATGGTTCCCTCTCCTCCTCTGTTTGCTCGTATTTTCGATGCTCTACATAGTCACTACTGTAATGCAAGTTAACAAGTAAGGTTGGTAAACACCAGTTCGGCTTCCGCCAGTCTCGTAACGTGGTCCAGAGAGATGCTGCTCCTGGAATGGGGCGTAGCCCATCCTTACAGGACAGGCAGCATGACAAAGTGCTTACCGGATTTAATGGTCAAAGATCATCACGGATAGTTATGCACAGATAGTTACTCACGCGTATATACCCTCATCTGTACCTTCATGTTGTAGCCAAACTGCGCATACTCTGTCCGAGATTGGTCGTATTCCTCATAGTATAATACGTATACTAGCCGGTAGATTAAGCCAGGTTAGACTTTCTGAGATCAACATCCCCTCTGGACATGATTCTGGGACAGAATACCCCACCTTGTGAACGCCTTTTGGCAGCAAGTACGCAAGGGAAAGAGACGGGACAAAGGTGCTTGCACCAGTTGCAACCACAGGTAGGGAGATAAAGATGCAAGGTTTGGTTCGATGGAAATGCCCAAGATGGAGGCAAAGCGTTCTAGCGATGCCTCTGCTAGCGGGACTATTTGTAGCTGGTTGCGGCACTTCCCTGTTCGATAACACACGCTCCACAGAGCCGGTTAGTGCTTCTGTCTCGTCCACCACCGAACAGAATGCGACCTTAGCGCTGCAACCTGCCAGTGGCTATGGAGGCCTCTATGTCCAGGTAAGTGGTGCCCACTGGCCTGGTAACATGATGGTATTGGTCACGCTGGAGGATGAACAAGGGCGGAGCGAGACACTAGCGGGCAGCGATACCGACGCAACAGGCAATCTCACCACGGGATTTATCTATCCCATCGACCAACGCTGGCTTGCATCACCATCACCGTGGGTGGTGCTCACGACAGCCGATGGCAAAATCGAAGCCAAAGCCAAGTTTACCACTGTGCCACCAGGTACAGAAGTCGCGGCTGCATCTCCCTTGGCGACTGTGACAGCCCCTGATGCGGTAGCGTCATCGGGAGATGCGACAACGGCTGTGACGACCACAGATGCGATAACGACCGAGGAAAGCAATCATGTGCTAGCTTTGCCTTTGGTTGCTTCAGCCGAAACAGCGCGGTCTTCTACATCGGGTGCAAAGCAAGTGAGCGTTGATGTCTCGTCAGGTCCCATCAACTGCCGCGATGGCAACGAGTGGTTTACGGTAGCGATCTTAAGCGGGGGAGACTTCGACGCCAGATCAGTGCAGCCTGAAAGCGTGGATGTTTATGGCGAACCAAATTCTGAAGCAAGCCAGTTCATCTTGCCAATGTCTGCATCAATCGAGCTGGTGAAATCTGATAAGAGCGAGAAGAACCGAGAGAAAAATCGGGAGAAGAAGCGGGAAAAAGAGCGCGAGAAGGAGCGCGAGAAGGAACGCGAGCAAGAGCGACCTGTTGAAGCACAGCACAACGCCAATCCCGCCTATCAGTGGCGTTGGCACTTTGAGGATGCGAACCAAGATGGCAGCACAGATATGGTGATGCAATTTCAAGTTGGCATTACCGATCTCACTTGTGATGCGGCGGTTGTCGTGGTGACAGGGCGCACCAATGATGGCGGACGCTTTGAAGGCAGCGACCCGGTGACGATGGCTGGCTTAGACCAGGGATAGTGGAAGCACTTTGATAGGGGCACAGACCGGAAGCGCCAGCGTGAGATACACCACCTTTGATAGCAGCGAGGGAATGATTCTTGTCACTTTTCAATCGCAAACATGCAGC
>CAMPHP010000859.1 GCA_946885925.1 uncultured Litorilinea sp. | reverse complement strand
GGTATAGAATGGGTGATACGGAGCTACATCTTTTCAACGAAGAGCCGCGCGAGGATACCTCCGGACGCCACTTTTGTTTTGCGCTGGATGACTTGGCAGAGGTAGAGGCATGGCGCGAGCGGCTGTTGGCGGGTGGAGTTGAAGTCAAAGATGTCGTCGCCATACCCGGTCGCCCGCGCTATGTATGCCGCGATCCCTTTCGCAATCTCATCGAGTTCAGCACGATCGAGTATGATTATCTCCAGCGTTGAGACTATATTTGGAGGTTAGTTTATTTGGAGGTTAGTTTTGGAACCTGTATTTCGGGCTTGTATAAGGCGATGACACAGTGATTGAGATCAGCCGTGCCCAACTGGATATGCTAGCACCGTGGTTCCGCCCCGAAGTACCCGGCCCAATTGTCGCCTCCCACGTCCTACGCACAGGCCATGGTCGCGCCTGGGTAGATCGCTGGCCCGATGTTCAGGCGGTGGTAGTAGAGAGTGAATCCAATTTAGTCATGGCAGGTGATCCCACAGTGCTAGACCCTACTGAGCTAGCACAGACAGCGGCTGGATTTGTGGCCGCGCCCGAAGAGTTTGTGCCACTGCTGGAAGCGACCTACCCCACCCTGCACAAATGGCCTCGGATTGTCGGCAAACTGCCTAGCCCGCCAATCCAGCCGCCAGCCGTTCAAGCTGAACTACGCCGCTTCTGCGCTGCGGACGCTGACGACCTAGCCAATCTCAGCGCTGAATCTATCTGGGTCGCCCGAACCTGGGCGTGTGCAGAAAATTTGGCGCGCAGTGGCTATGGCTGGGGTGCTTGGGTTGATGGCGTGCTGGCTTCGGTCGCCTGTACTTTCTTCCTAGGCGAAGAACATGAAGACATTGGCATCGTGACCGAACCAGGCTATCAAGGCAACGGCTTAAGCAGTGCCTGCACCTATGAACTTTGTCTGGATATTGTTGCCCGCAGACGCACGCCAACTTGGTCAACCTCTAAGGATAACTTTGCCAGTTGGCGTGTTGCCGAGAAGTTGGGCTTTGTCCACGTGCGTGACGACTGGCTCTATGTAGTCGGTCGCGACTTACCATAAAGGTGGCTTTTCTATACTCCTGTACTTCTATATAGCGTTTGATGCTCGACAGTTCCCATTTAAATGTTTCCATTCAGATATTCACAATGAGGTGATGCAATGCCCTACCAAATGTATATCAACGGCGAATGGCGCGATGGCGCTGCTGGTAAGACAGTTGATGTTGAAAATCCCGCCACGGGTGAAATCGTAGCCAAGTCGGCCTATGGCGAAGTCTCCGACGCAATTGCGGCAATGGACGCTGCGGCGGCAGCTTTCCCCGGCTGGAAGGCGCAGACCCCCTATGTGCGTGGTGGTCACATGGATAAGGCTGCCGCGCTTATTCGTGAACGTGCCAATGAGATTTCGCGTGTTCTCACATTGGAGAATGGCAAGACCTTTGCCGAATCGATGGCCGAGACCATCGGCTGTGCCATGTGGTTAGAATGGTTCGCCGAAGAAGGCAAGCGCACCTATGGGCGGATGATCCCCAGCCACTTCAACCACAAACGTCACTGGGTTATCCACCAGCCAGTAGGTGTGGTAGTCGCCATTAACCCGTGGAATTTCCCCATCAACTTAATGTGCCGCAAATTAGCGGGAGCGTTGGCAGCAGGCTGCACCATCGTCAGCCGCCCTGCCACCCAAACGCCCCTTAGTTCAATGCTGCTCTTTGAATGTTTGCATGATGCAGGCTTCCCGCCCGGTGTCGTCAATTTGATCACAGGCAGTGCGGGTAAAGTCACCAGCGCCATGCTAGCACACCCTGCCTGCCGCAAGCTCACCTTTACAGGCAGCACCGAAACAGGGAAACAACTGATGCGGCAAGCGGCTGAGCGCATCACCAAGCTCTCGTTGGAGTTAGGGGGTCATGCGCCTCTCCTCGTCTTCCCCGATGTCAAGATCGATGAAGCCGTGGAACAGAGTGTGGTCGCCAAATTCCGCAACGCCGGTCAAAGCTGCATTGCGCCCACCCGCTTTTATGTCCATCGCGACATCTTCGACACCTTTGCCGAAAAGGTAACAGATCGCGTTGCTGCCATGAAAGTAGGCAATGGCTTGCAAGAGGGCGTTGAGATGGGGCCGCTCTTTGACCAAAACCAACTGGACAGTGTAACGAGCTTTGTCGATGACGCAGTTGCTAAGGGGGCCAAGGTGCTCACCGGCGGCAAGCGGCTCACCGGGGGCGAGTACGACAACGGCTACTACTATGCACCCACTGTCTTGACCAACATCAGCCCCAGCATGCGGCTGACTTGCGAAGAGGTCTTTGGCCCTGTCCTGCCCTTGATCCCCTTTGACGATGAAAACGAAGCCATCGCTGCTGCCAACAACACAGAATATGGCTTGGCTGCCTATGTGCTTGTGCGCGACATCTCCACAGCGCTACGTGTCACCGAGTCATTGGAATATGGCATCGTTGGCCTAAATGACGCCGTACCCACCGTGCCCCAAGCACCTTTCGGGGGGTGGAAGGAAAGTGGCCTCAACCGCGAAGGTGGCTACGAAGGCATCCACTCTTACATGGAAGTCAAGTACATCAGCGTAGGTGTTTAATCCCATGCACACAGGATCAACCCTGACCCACCTCGAATGTGGACGCTGTGGCACAACCTATCACGCCGACCAGTTGATCAACCTCTGCCCGGCGTGCAG
>CAMPHP010000858.1 GCA_946885925.1 uncultured Litorilinea sp. | reverse complement strand
GGCGAAAATGAGGCAAGCAGATCTGCGGCATGCTGATCTATTTCGGGCTAACCTTTATGACGTTGACTTGAAGGATGCCATACTGGTCGGAGCAGATCTCCGCCAAGCCTATTTGGTTGATGCTGATTTGAGTGGTTCGGATCTAACAGGTGCTAATCTCGTCGGTGCAAAATATAGCCCAGAGACGGTGTGGCCGGAAGGCTTCGATCAAGCAGCAGTCGGTGCCATATTAGATCCAGCGTTTTTACATTAAGGGTGCATCCTGAAAATTTGGCGCGTACTAGATAAGGGAGTGGAAGTCAATGTGATTCCGCGCCCTGGGGTTACCCGAGAGGAATCCCTCTGTGATTGCCCACAGCAGAGAGACCCCTGCGGGGTGACAGATCGCAGCCAATTTGTGAGGCCCTGAATCAACGAATCAGGCGTGCATCCCTTGGCTTTGGCACATCGGTGAGTTGGGTGCGGTGGCGCAGCCAGTCGTGTCCGCGCACGCCCCACCAGACGACGAGGGCTTCGATGCTGAAACCTGCGAGCAGCGCAGCTACGCCCATCGTTGCGCCTGCTACGCCAGATACGGGTAGGACAATGAGGGTGGCGAGAATGGCAAGGAGGCGCGCGGGGGCGCTAGGAGCGAGGGCGCGGGTACGGTGCTCAACGAGGGCGATGCCGTGAAAATAGGCGCGGGCGGTAACGGCGATGGAGAAGCCTGCAAAGAGATGGAGCGGGACGGCTGCCAACAGAGCAAGATGGGGTGGCACGCCGATCCAATTGAGCAAGATCACATCGCGCAGGGGTGTCCAAAAGAAAATGCCCATCATGGCGAGAGAAACAAGGCCGCAGCCCACGGCAAAGCGTTGAATAAAGTAGCGGCTATCTGCTTCATCGCGGAAGGCTGGGCCTAGGTTGCGGATGTCGTTGAGCCAGCCATAAGGCATCCGTCCTAGTGTGTAGAGGACAGCGAGAATTGCAAGCGCGTTGGTGGCATCTGGCCCACGCGCGACAAAAAGGTTGATCATCGGACGGCTCAACTCCTGGGTGAGCATGATCAGGGCGAGGGGCCAGAAGAAACGCACAATGGTCAACATGCTCGGCGGGGGTGTGCCTGCCGCATCCTGGACGGGGAGCGTGGGCCGGACATAGCGCACTACGCCCCAGAGGATGATGGCAAGTTCCACCAGCAGCCCGCCATAGGTCACGACAATGGGCAAGCGGATAGGCTGCGCGTGAATCCAGGGCAGCGTGACCAGGGCAAAGACCATGAGGATACTCACGGTCAAGTTGCTCAATGTGGCATAGGAGACCACGGCTGTATGGCGCACGCGCAGCAGCAATCCAGCGTGAAAATAGCTTAGACCTTTGAGTAACGGATAGGGGATGAGCCAAAATAGGGCTGTACGCACCGTTGCGCCGAGAGAGGCATCAACGCCATGCAGCCCTTCGATTACCCAATCGCCCACGGGAGTTAACGTAAGGCTGGCTAATGCCACCATCAACGTGCATCCTGCTAGGATGATAAAGCGGCGCACTGCCGCTAAGGTGGCATGGTCATTGACCAGCATCAATCCCAATTCTCTGGATTGCACTAGCGGCGCAGATAAGAAGAGAATTAAGCCCCAGCCTAATCCAAAGGCTGCCAAGGTGGTCGTGGCTTCAGGCACACGCGCCATGCCGCCATTGAGCACCTGACTGCCCAGTTCCATCACAATAGAGGTGATGACGAGGGGCAGGATAAACCGCAGCAATCGTCCGTAACTCACGCAGAATTCCTCTCAACAAGTAGCCTAATCAATCCTACAGCGCACCCAATGACGCTGCCATATGTAGCGCGACAGCCCTACATGGTGCTTGTTGCCGGTTGTGCCCCGGGGTGGCGGGCCTCGACGCGTCCAAGATACAAGGCGAGGAAGATCATAGGCAAGACCATAATGTAGTTAATGCCTAATGCGATCTGCATGCCCCAGCTTTCAGCGATGATGCCAGTCCATAAGGGCGGTATCATCGCTCCAACCGTCATTGCTACATTGAGCGTCCCGGTGACTGTGCCAGTCTGTTCAGGATAGAGCCGAGTGCCATAGGCTAACGCCATTGGAAAGAGACCGGAGAAGCTTAACCCCGACAGGAATACACCTGCCACGACCAGGATTGAATTGTTACCCAACACAACCAGCGGGTAGGTCAACGTGAGACCAACGGCCATCACCAGCAGCGTCACCGCGTATCCTGTTCGCTCGGCAAAGGCGGCGCACATAAAGCGCCCGATGGTCAGCGCGACATAGAAGACCGAGATCATGGAAACGGCAAAAAAGGTCGAGAAGCCAGCCGACTCTTGCATGTAGAGAGCAACCCAGCCGAGCAAGCTGGTGGCAACGCCGTTATAGATGAAGGCGATCAGGAAGAGCGAAAGAAATGGCCCTTCACGCAGCATGCCGAGGTCTAGCTTCTCTGCCTTGCCACGACCTGCGCTACGCACTTCGCCGCTGTCAAAGAGGTAGGCGACAATGCCGTAGAGCAACCAGATGATTGCTGAACCACCCAAAGCCCACCGCCATGCCAGCCCCTGGTCGAGCACGTATCCGATGACGAGTGGTGAAATCGTGGCACCCACACCATACAAGCCATGCAGGGTATTGAGCGCACGGGCGCGTGAGCCGCGATTGGCGTCGGCAACCAGGGCATTGATCCCGGTTGATAGGGAGCTTTGTGCTGCACTGATCAAGAC
>CAMPHP010000857.1 GCA_946885925.1 uncultured Litorilinea sp. | reverse complement strand
CCTGTGGAAGATGCCGAGTTGGCTGTGGTTGTCGTGGATGAAGCCATTCTGGCCTTGACCAACTACCAGTTGTCAGACCCGCTGGCGGCCTTCTACCAAAACCGCTGGTCCAACCGCTCTGCTGCCTATGGACGTGCGGCGCTGGTGCTTGCCACTGCCGAGGAATTGGCAAAGGGTGTCGTTGACAATTTGCAGAGTGAAAGTATGGCCCGGGCAGGCGCAGCGATGCCCACGATGGGCGCGGCCCCTGCTGCCGGAGCTCCGGAGGCTGAATCTGCCGCTGATATGGCAATGATGGAAGCACCAATGGAGTACGATCAATCGGCGAGTGAGGAAGCTGGTGCTGCCCAAACGCCAATTACAGTGCGTACAGACTTCAACCCGCTGGCACTCTTTGACCCCGCAGTCCGTACCGATGCCGAAGGTCATGCCACGCTCGATATCAAGCTACCCGACAACCTGACCCGCTACCGCGTGATGGTCGTTGCCGTGGCAGATGGCACACACTTTGGTTCAACCGAAGCCAATCTGACCGCCCGCTTGCCGCTCATGGTACGCCCATCGGCCCCGCGCTTCCTCAACTTTGGTGATCGGTTTGAACTGCCTGTGGTCGTGCAGAACCAAACTGCCGAAACCATGACCGTCGACGTAGTGGTCAGCGCAGGCAATCTGCAACTCACCGAGGGCGAAGGGCTGCAAGTCGAGGTTCCAGCCAATGACCGTCGCGAAGTGCGCTTCCCAACCACAACGCTCAATGCAGGTCAAGCTCGTCTCCAAATTGCGGCTGTCTCTGGAGAGTATGCCGACGCTGCTACAGTAGACCTGCCTGTCTATACCCCGGCTACAACAGAAGCCTTCGCCACCTACGGCGTGATTGACGAGGGCGCGATTGCCCAGCCAATGGCACGGCCCGAAAATGTCTTTCCACAGTTTGGAGGCTTGGAGATTTCCACCTCCTCCACTGCGCTGCAAGAACTCACTGATGCCGTACTCTATCTGACGAGCTATCCCTATGAGTGCTCGGAACAGATTGCCTCACGCATCCTGGGTGTGGCGGCGCTGCGCGATGTGCTGACCGCCTTCCAAGCAGCGGGACTGCCTGCACCCGATGAATTGGCAAAAGCAATGGATCGGGATATTGCCCGCCTTGCCACCTTCCAAAATGACGATGGCGGCTTCCCCATCTGGAGCCGGGGCCGTGAATCTGTACCCTATTACAGCATCCATGTCACTCATGCTCTAGTACGTGCTAAAGAGAAGGGCTATCAAGTACCTGATACAATGCTCAACCCCGCGCTGGATCATCTGCGCCAAATCGAGATCTACTATCCTCACTGGTATAGCGCCAAGACTCGCCATGCGCTCAGTGCCTACGCTCTCTATGTGCGCGACCTGATGGGTGATGTAGACACAGCCAAAGCTCGCCAACTGCTTGGACAATACACGCTAGAAGAACAATCGCTCGAAGCCGTTGCGTGGCTCTGGCAGGTCTTGAGCGATGATCCATCCTCTGTGAACCAACTGGAGGAAATTCGCCGCTTCGTCAACAACCGCGCGGTGGAGACTGCTTCTGCTGCCAACTTCATCACCTCGTATGGTGATGATGCCTATCTCATGCTCCACTCCAACCGCCGCACCGATGCCATTGTGTTGGATGCGTTAATCAACGACCAGCCCGACAGCGACTTGATCCCCAAGGTGGTCAATGGGCTGCTCGCCCATCGCACAGCGGGTCGCTGGCAGAACACCCAAGAGAATGTCTTTGTCCTGGTGGCGCTGGATCGCTACTTCAACACCTTTGAGTCGGTCACGCCCGACTTTGTGGCACGGCTCTGGTTGGGGGATACCTACGTAGCCGAACATCAATTTGAAGGGCGCAGCACCGAAACCCAATCTACCAGCGTGCCGATGAGCTATCTGGTGGACGAAACCCAAGAGGATACGCAGGATCTCATCGTCGCCAAGGAAGGCGATGGACGCCTCTACTATCGCCTGGGGCTGCGCTATGCGCCGACCGACTTGGAGTTGGAGCCGCTCGATATGGGCTTCACCGTACAGCGTGTCTATGAGCCAGTGGACGACCCTGCCGATGTCACCCGTGACGAGGAAGGTACGTGGCACATCAAGGCTGGGGCACGCGTCCGTATCAAGATCAGCCTGGTTGCCAACACCCGCCGCTATCATGTAGCGCTGGTTGACCCGCTGCCCGCTGGGCTAGAGATCATCAACCCAACGCTGGCGGTCTCGGAAGATCTGCCAACAGACCCAAGCAGCCGCCAGAATAACTGGTGGTGGTGGCCCTGGTACGAACATCAGAACTTGCGCGATGAACGGGCCGAAGCCTTTACCACGCTGCTCTGGGAAGGCATCTACTCCTACTCGTATGTAGCACGCGCCACCACGCCTGGTGAATTCATTGTCCCCCCCACCAAGGCCGAGGAAATGTACACACCCGAAGTCTTTGGCCGCGCTGCCAGCGACAAGGTGATTGTGGAATAGCGTCTTACTCTCTTAGTCCATCCCCAATAACAACAGCGCCGCTGAGCAATTCAGCGGCGCTGTTCGTTTACTTAGTACGACTACTTAATATTAATACGACCTCTTGTTAATACGATCTCTTATCGCCTGAGAGCCAACTCATCATCTCTTGGAGCATCCCCTGATCGACGCCTGGGGCGGTCAGTTGTGGCTGCTCTGGCAAATCCGGGGGCGGTGCACC
>CAMPHP010000856.1 GCA_946885925.1 uncultured Litorilinea sp. | reverse complement strand
GGATAGACGGAGCCATTCAGACCGCGGCAGATGTGCCGGTTGGAGCTGGCCCAATTCATGACATTGGCGACGCGCGTATCTACAACCCCAAAGGTAGCGGTCAACTTGTGCCACAAATGGTGCGTAGGCGACACGCTCCATCATCAACCACGAGATGTTCAAACCCAAATGGAACCGGACTGAATCGAGCGGTGTATATAGAGAAAACAGACACCGCAAAGGAGACAGTCTATGTTAACGTCTATATTGACAGCTATGGCTTGGCTAAAAACAGAGTGGCGCTGGGCAACTCTCAACTTTCTAGCTGGCGCAATTCTCCTCATTGTCCTAACTCAAGGCAGCAGAGATTGGGATGCAGCACAGGATACCTTTGAGCCTATGCTCGAAAGTGGCAAGTGGGCAGTGCGTTTTCTGCTGCTCTGCCTGAGTATGACGCCGCTGCACACCTTTTTCCGTTGGAGCAGCGCGCTGAAACTGCGCAAATCAACGGGTCTATGGGCCTTTGGCTTTGGGCTGGTGCATCTACTCTATTACATTGATGAGCGATGGTGGGATCAAAGCCAGGTTGTGGGGAGATGGCAGCCCTGGCAAATGGCATCGATTCAACTTTATCTTGTACTCGGTGTAGTTGGGATCACCATTCTGGCTGCTCTTGCCCTGACCTCGAACCGCTGGTCGATGCGGCGGATGGGGAAGAATTGGAAACGGCTGCACCGCCTCGTCTATGCAGCAAGCTTGGCAGTGGTATCGCATGCGCTGCTTGCCACAACGATGAGCAAGAGGGTCATGGTGCGTGATCCCCAGGCTGAATCCGAATTACGGGTCTATCTTGGGGTGCTTGCTGTCCTGTTGATTGTGCGTATCCCACAAGTGCGCCACCTCCTGCAACAGCGTTTGTTGCTGCGACCTGCCCAACCGCGTACAGTCCAGCCAGTTGCCCCCAGGGTGTTACCCAGCCGCACGATCATTCAGTCGCCAACACTTGTTGTTCCGCCCCCAATTCCCACTCCCTTATCACGCACGTCTCACGAATCAACTCACACGCAACCTACCGTAAGCTCTGTTCCATGCAGAGAGCGAGAAGTAGTGTGAACGGAAAAACCTTGTGACTACCCCAACAATTGCAGCAAACGCTCCCGCTGGCCCGCGGTTGGCCTAATCACAGTGGCTGAACGGTAGAGCCGCTCAAAACGAGGTAGGTTGAGTTGTGCGAGAGTGCTCTGCGCCGCCAAATCTGGCGGCAACAGGGCATGAAAACGGCCTAATTCTAGAAATGGCTCAAGTCGAGGAAGGAGCCGGTACACTTGCTGGCGTACGACACGCTCCTCCCACGTTGGCAACCAAGTATAACCGTCGGGTATGAGTACGGCATGTTCATTGCTGCGCGCGACAACCGTTGGTCCCTCCTCCTCAGTCAGGTAGGCACGTAAAATTCCGGCCAACAATTCACCATAAATATCTCCCCAAAAATGGAAGAGCCAATTCCCCCGTTCTGTCTGAAGTAACGCCACCTCTCCCACAGAAAAGCCCAATAGCATCGCAACCGTCTGACTTACCTCCACCGAAACGGCAAAAGGGCTTGCATGGGTGTATAGCTCGGCATCGCTCCATCCCTGGTGACGTGAAGCATTTGGGGCGCGCACACCGATCTGGTATTGGGCACGCCAGACAACATCCATCAGTCGCCCACCGATGAGCAGGGTATCCCCTTGACTGCGCGAACGCTCGATCTGGGCAAGCGCTTGCCCTGTATAAGCATCCACGACCAGGATAGAGAGCAGGCTGGTGCCGATATTGGAGTAAATTTCATGGGCATCAGCCAATTCATCAAGTGCCGGACCGGCACGCCATTCGCCTGCTCGCCCATGCTTCAGATAGCGGCTGGCGACGAGATGGTTCAGCAGACGCAACAACGCTTGCCCGTCTACAGGATTGTCCCGTATATTGCCCTCTGTCCCTGTGCCCTCCACATCCAGCATATCGGGCACTACACGACGAAGATCGGCCAGACGGATACCACCTGTTGGGCTTTGTTTTAAGATGCTGAACGTTTGTTGCACCAAAACTGACAGACAAAACGCATGATGCGTTGCCAAGTCTGTGTTTACTTGCTCTGTGTTTACTTGCTCTGTGTTTACTTGCTCCATCAACTGTGCTAGGCGGAACAAAGCCTGAAAAGAGATCTCCTCTAGCGGCGAGCGAGACAAGCCGACGACAGTTGCTTTGCGATGCCGACGCCCAGCGCGCCCAATTCGCTGCATAAAGGCGGCTGGCGAAGGCGGCGGCCCGACAAGGACCACCAAATCAATGCTACCGATGTCAATGCCTAGTTCTAATGTGGAAGTGCAAACGCAGATAGCTGTACTCGCCTGAGCCAACCCATCTTCAACCTGGCGGCGCAGCGCGGGATCTAAATTGGAATAGTGGACAAAGATAGCAGCCTCAAAGGAGAGATGGCCGCGTAGATAGGCAGCTACTTGTTCTACCTCGTGGCGTGCGTTGCAGAAAACCAGGGCTTTGCGCATCTGGCTTTGTCCTGTCATTTGCAACCTGAGTACACCGACCAGATCGTCCAGGTTGGACATCTGCTGCAACGTTCCCGCAAGCGTTCGCCCACCGGCAATTTGAATGATTGCAATGGGATCAGGCTCGACTTGCATATCCCGCAACGATGCGACCAGATAGCGTTGTGCCATTGCGGCTGGATTCGAGACGGTGGCGGAGA
>CAMPHP010000855.1 GCA_946885925.1 uncultured Litorilinea sp. | reverse complement strand
GAAGGAATTCCCTACTAATAGCGCCAGTTTGGATATGGCTTTGCCACTGACCATTGGGCCAGCGTTGGGCTGGCCGCGGCGCAGGTGCCGGAGCATGGTACAACGCGACCGATCCGCTTGCGTGCCGCCACAATGGCGGATGTGCCTGCGCTCAGTGATTTTTATACGCAGACCATGAGCAAGCTCACAGGTTGGACAATGCGTTCGCATGAGGGGTGGCGTTATTTGTTGGAAGGAGCCTCCTATCCTGCGCTGATGGTGGAGGATGCGACATACGGCACAGCCTTAGGCTATGTCGTCGGATGGCGCAGAGCGGGCGAGGGCATTCAAATCATCGAAAGCGGCTTGCCCGCCGCGGAAACAGCATTAGCCCTGTTACAGTGGTGCAAGAGCGCAGCGGGCGGTGAAATTGTGCTCGGTTGGCCTGCCGAGAGCACACTGGTACAAGTTGCACGCAGCCTGGGTAGCTATGTGCGGCCCGCAGACCAGTGGCTGCTGCGCCTGGTGGATCTGCCGCAATTATTGCTCAAACTTGGCCCATTGCTGGCGACACGGTTGGCTGCCTCGCCCTATACCGGACTGAGCGCCGACTTAACGCTAAATCTTTACAAACAGGCTTATCTTCTGCGTTTTGTAGCAGGGCAGTTGATAGCCGTAGAGCCGCTCGGTTTTGTCGATGCTTCGATGGGTGCAGATGGGGGTGATCTTTGCATTCCACCCGATGCCTTCACTCGCTTGCTGTTGGGCTATCGTACACTGGACGCTTTGGCCGATGCCTGGCCCGACTTGGTGGTGCGGCCATCGCGCCGCCATCTCTGGCAAGTGCTGTGGCCCCAATCGGCAACCTATTTTTGGATGCCCTATCTCGTATTCGACGCGAGTGTACGGGAAATGGACTTGATAATCGCTAATGACATTAGCAACCCTTTTTAACCATTCACAAAGCCCTGGTCTGCGGCTGGATCGCAATTCGCTAAAAGACCAATCAACCGAGTTATTACGCAGCTACATCATCAGCGGGCGCATTCCGCCGGGGACCAAACTCGCTGAGCGTGAGCTGGCGGAGCTGTTGGGGATTAGCCGCATGCCCGCGCGCGATGCCTTGATGGATCTGGAGCGGGAGGGATTGGTGGTGAGCCGTCCCAATGGGCGCTATGTGATCGAACTCAATCGCGAAGATGTTGAGCAACTTTTCCAGGTGCGTTTGGTCTTGGAGCGTATGGCTGTCAGCGAGGCCGCAGCCAATCACACGCCGGAGCATTGCGCTGCGCTACAGGCCAACCTGGCACGCATGGCGGACGCAATAGCCCGTGGTGATCGCGATGCCTATGTACGTAGCGACCTAGAAGCACACCAGTTGATCTGGCAGCAGGCCAACAATCCTTATTTACTCAAACTCTTGGGATCGATTGTAGGCCCCATCTTTATGTTTATCGCCAGCCATACCGAGTTCCAGACCAAGTGGCAGGAGACACACCAACTGCACGAGGAACTGGCGGATGCCATCTGTGCTGGCGATGCCGAGCGTGCGGTGCGCAGCATTGAGGCGCAGATGGAGAACTCGGTGCAGTTGTCCCACCGCATTTTTGCACAGGCGCAGGGTGGTAACTAGGGATAACCGCACTTTAGCTTCGCTTCAATAGCTTCACTCCAATAGCTTCACTTCAATCAAGCCTATGGTTTATGAAAGGAAGGAAGAAGGCAATGGTATCACTGGTAACACGCCGTACTTTTATGCAGCTAGCAGCGGGAGCAAGCGCGACTGCACTATTGGCAGCGTGCGCGCCCGCGGTCGCTCCGCAATCGGGCAGCTCGGAAGCCAGCCCAGGCGAGGCGCAAGTCGAGTTAAGTTTTGATATGTACAATTTTGATCCGTGGCTTGTGGCGCTCGACGCAATGTTTGCGGAGTATAAGGAACAAAACCCCAATGTAAACGCGGTGGTACAGAGCGCGCCTGGTGAGGAGTTTTGGGCACGGCAGGAAGCGCGATTGGCCGCAGGCAATCCACCCGACCTCAGCATTGGCGACCCTGGCTATTTCGGGCGCTATGCCCACAAGGGCTATTACCTAGATCTAGAGCCGTACGTTGAAAAAGATCAGGTGAATCTAGAAGACTGGTTCGAGGTGACTGTCAACGACTGTCGCTATGATAGTTCGACCGGTATTGTCGGTCAAGGTACGCTCTTTGGTATGCCCGCGACCTATGTTGGGACGGTGCTTTATTATAACAAGGATCTGCTTGATGCCGCGGGACAGGCGTACCCGGATGAGACGTGGGATCGCAATGCACTCTTTGCCGCGGCCCAGGCGTTGACGCTTGATGCAAATGGCAACAATGCGACCTCGCCAGACTTTGACAGTGAGAACATTACCCAGTTCGGCATCAACATGATCTCCAACTATGGCATCGCCGTCACGGTCTGGAACAATGGCGGCGAGTTGATCAGCCAGGATCAGACCCAGTCCATGCTAACCGAGCCAGCAACAGTAGAGGCGTTTGAGTGGCTGGCGAGCTTGCTGCATGAACATCATGTGCAGCCGACCCCAGCCCAGTTGGAGGGGCTGCCCAATCCCTTCCAGGTAGGCCGCGTCGCGATGACACTCGACGGCACATGGAACGTTGACTATTACGGGGAGAATTTGGAGTTTAACTGGGATATTGCGCCTGTTCCTCTCGGTACGGCAGGGTTGGATCGGGTGACCTATGCAGGCACGAACACCACGCA
>CAMPHP010000854.1 GCA_946885925.1 uncultured Litorilinea sp. | reverse complement strand
TGCTCATTTTTTTATTAGTATCATCCTGACAACTTGTTGGCCCAGAAAACCAGGTGCGGAAAAGAGAAGCAGCCCAATGCCTGGCATCTCACCCGTGCGTATAAAGTTACCGCGCGTCACCTCAACGCCATTGATAAAAACCACATACTCCTCTCCGGCGACCTGTACAGAAAGCTCATTACTTTCCCCATTGGGCCGTACAGCATTGTGGGACTGCCAATCTTTCAATATCTGGTACTCATCATTGACATATCTCTGGATACTGTACTTCCCTTCAGCATTCAAAAAGAGATTGCCCTCGTCATTTACATCCGACGTATAGAAGATCAGCCCATAGACCACGTTGCTTCCGGTGACGATCCGCGCACTCGCGGACACGACATAGTCCCCCATCCACCCATGCGGGCGAAAGACCCCGGCAACCCCACCGCTCTTCTTCACCGTCATCTCATAGGTCTCTTGATTGTAGCCATATGCGACCCACTCGTCATTGACGGTAGGCCAGCCACTATCAGACTTTGAGAAGTTATCCACCAGGATGTTACGAGCGTTGTAGTTATCTGTAACAAGCGGTAAATAGGTGGCACAGTTTACGGCACATACGTCACCCTCTGCCTGCGCCCATACGGAGGTAGTTGGCACGCATGTAGCCAGGATAAACGTAATCAGAATCATTGACCGGATAAATTGCATAACCATCTTCTTCCTGTCTGACTATCTTTACACGATAACCTCATTACATGATAACCCGACCCACTTTGCATTCCGTCAAGACCTTGACAGCCCTTGACACACTCGTTATACTTCACAGGTAGTAGTAGAGCAATTCGTGTAACGCATATTGCTAAAAACGTCGCACCGGAGGAGTACGCCGAACACCTGCCAGAGAGACAGTGCCGTGGGCTGCAAGCACTGTTCAGGTTGTAACGTGCGGAAGGTCGCCGGGAAGTTGATCGAGTCACTCCACAGGCTTCTTCAGCCAAGCAATGTGGCCTAGCTCGGTCCGGGTCCGCCCGTTACCGCGCCGAGAGAGATGCAGCTTTGCAGCCGCATCTAATCAAGGTGGTACCGCGGAGCCGCTTCGTCCTTGAGACAAGCGGCTCTTTTGTTGCCTGTGCTTCAGGTGCAATTTGGCCCCAAAAATGTGTTACTCTATTCAAAGCTAAAAATTGGACCGTCGGAAAACAGATTCAGAAAATCAGAGCCAAAATCGAGGAGCCTTTTCTTATGAGTGATAACAGCAGCACTTCTGCGCCCCTCATGCCCAAAGCCTATGACCATCACATCGTGGAGGAAGAACTCTACGCCTGGTGGGAAGAAAATGGCTATTTCCGCCCCGAAAAACAAGAGGAGTTAGGACAAGTAAAGCCCGGTGCCGAGCCTTTTGTCATGGCGATGCCCCCGCCAAACGTCACAGGTGCGCTGCACTTAGGCCATGCCATCACCAACTCGATCGAAGACATGCTTACCCGCTACCACCGCATGTTGGGCCAGCCCACACTCTGGATACCAGGCAGCGACCACGCGGGCATCGCTACCCAAAACGTCGTGGAGCGAGCCTTAGCAGTACAAGGGCGCACCCGCCAGGACATGGGCCGCGAAGCCTTTGTTCAGGAGGTGTGGAACTGGAAAGTTGAGTATCATATCCGTATCACTGCGCAACAAAAACGCATGGGCAGCTCCTGCGACTGGTCACGCGAACGATTCACCCTTGACGAAGGCCTGAGCAATGCGGTGATCGAGACCTTCATTAACCTCTATAACGAAGGTCTCATCTATCGCGCCAACTATCTGGTGAATTGGTGCCCGCGTTGTACCAGTGCCATCAGTGACTTGGAAGTGGAATATGAAGAGATTCTGGGCAAGTTCTATACCTTCCGTTACCCGCTCAAAGATGGCGGCTATGTGGAAGTTAGCACCACGCGCCCCGAAACCATCCTGGGCGACACTGCCGTGGCAGTTCACCCCGAAGACGAACGCTATAAGCACCTGATCGGCAAGACCGCCATTGTGCCCATGATCAACCGCGAGATCCCCGTCATCAGCGACGAGTACGTGGACCCCACTTTTGGCACAGGCGCGCTCAAGGTCACACCAGGACATGATCCCAACGATTATGAAATCGGCAAGCGCCACGGTTTGCCCATGATCAACATCATGAACCGCGACGCAACGCTCAATGCCGAAGCAGGCCCTTATGAGGGCATGGATCGCTTTGAGGCGCGTGCCAAGCTTTGGGCCGACATGGAAGAAGCCGGACTTGCCGTGCGCGTAGAAGCTCGAATGCACCAAGTGGGTCACTGCCAGCGCTGCCACACCATTGTGGAGCCGCTACTGAGTGAACAATGGTGGGTCAAGACCAAGCCGCTGGCCGAACCATCCATCGAAGTCGTGCGAAATGGCGAAATTCAAATCATCCCCCAACGATTCGAACGCATCTACTATCATTGGATGGAGAACATCCGTGACTGGTGTATCAGCCGCCAGCTTTGGTGGGGCCACCGCATTCCCATCTGGTATGGACCCGATGGACACATCTTTGCGGCGCACAACGCGGAAGAAGCCCAACAGCAAGCCGAGGCTTACTATGGCAAAACCGTTGAGCTAGAACAAGACCCTGACGTGCTGGACACTTGGTTTAGCAGCGGCCTTTGGCCCTTTAGCGTGCTAGGTTGGCCCGAAGAGACCGAAGACTATAAAAAGTACTATCCAACCACCGTGTTGGAA
>CAMPHP010000853.1 GCA_946885925.1 uncultured Litorilinea sp. | reverse complement strand
CTTTGGCTTTGCAGCGAGCCTTTCACCCGAAGAGGTTGCGGCAATGCAAGCTGACCCGTCAGTCGCTTTGGTGGAGCCAGATCGGCTGGTTTCAATCGCTCAGGATGCGCCAGATGGCACGCAACTCAACTCAACGTGGGGTCTTGATCGTGTTGACCAGCGTAACTTACCGCTCGATTCGCACTATAACTACACTAACACGGGTGCTGGCGTCCATGTTTACGTGATTGATACAGGGGTTCGCACGACGCACCAAGAATTCAGCGGGCGGATTGGGAACGGCTATACAGCCGCTAATCTTGGGGTCGGTGTAGAGGATTGCCACGGTCATGGAACCCATGTGGCTGGTACAGTGGGGGGTACCACATATGGCGTTGCTAAACAGGTTACTATTCACCCGATACGGGTACTTGATTGTAATGGCAAGGGGTATATTTCGGATATTATTGCTGGTGTGGACTGGGTAACAGCAAATCATAGTAAGCCAGCCGTGGCAAACATGAGCTTGGGCGGCAGCCTATCATCTTCGTTAAATAATGCAGTACGAAACTCAATCAATGCAGGTATTACCTATGCTGTGGCGGCTGGAAATGAAAGTACTAATGCCTGCAGCAACTCACCGGCTAGTGTTGGTCAGGCCCTCACCGTGGGTGCTACAACGAATACCGACGTGCGTGCTTCATTCTCCAACTATGGTTCTTGTTTGGATCTCTTTGCTCCTGGTTCTAATATCTTGTCGGCAAGTCACACCGGCGACAGTGACACCAGGCTCTTGGGTGGTACGTCAATGGCTACACCCCATGTCGCAGGTGCCGCAGCGCTTTACTTGCATAACAACCCCAACGCAACACCTTCCCAGGTAACGGCAGCCATTGTCAATGCTGCGACGCCCAACAAGGTAGCAAGCGCAGGCACAGACTCACCTAACCGGCTGCTGTATACCCTTAGCCTACAATCAGGCGAGAGCATTACGATTCCGATTGATCCGCCTGTCACGCCGACACCAACACCAACACCCACACCGCCTGTACCACCTGCGCCTACACCTCCTGTTGCCTGTACGGATGTGGTGACAAATGGTAACTTTGAGGCAGGAGCCACTGCATGGCAAGAATCCTCAACGCAGGGATTCGAGTTGATTTGTACACAGTCAAACTGCGGTGAAGGGTTGCAACCCAAAGATGGCACCACACTTGTCTGGCTGGGAGGAGGTAACAGCGAACGCTCGCTCATCAGCCAAACCCTCACAATTCCAGCCGCTGCACCCGCCTATCTTTCCTATTGGCATCGCATTGAGTCAGAAGACTATTGTGGCTATGACTATGGCTACGTACAACTCTCTGTAAATAACTCGTTGCGTACGCTAAAGCGATATAGTCTTTGTAATAGTGCTAGTACGAGCGGTTGGGCGGCACAGACCATTGATGTAAGTGCCTATGCCGGGCAAGAAGTGCGTTTGGAATTCTACGTTGCCAATGACCGTTCGCTCATCAGTAGTATGTTTATTGATAGCGTCTCCTTGCTCTCCGGTTCAAGCTGCACACTAGCGAACGCCAGTGGTACGGATATGATGCCTTCATCGGTTGAAATGGAACCGCTGGACGAAGTGTTCTCTGAAGCCCCGGAAGTGGAGCGTTCTGATCAACCGCCTGCCGGGGAAGTAAGCGTGCGGCGATAATTGGCCCTCGGATAGGCACGTTATTCCGGTCAATTGACCACAAGCTAACCATCAAGATAAAGCGGGAGGCAAGCATTGTGCTCCCGCTTTGTATTTGGCATATTTGCAGTACAGGCTGATAGAAAAAGGTGGCTGTCTTCCCGGCGAAGACAGCCACCTTTATAGACGCTAGCGAGCAGATGGGACGGCGCGAACGCCGGGGGAGCCATGGCGACAAGACGGAGTGAGGTTGCCGGGTTGATCACGATGGCTGGAGCCACCGGAGTCGCCAGAGAGATCTGCTATGCACCGCTGGAGCGGTCCGCTTCGGTCTCTACCGAAGGAGGAACAAGAAACTATTGTGTCCTCGTTCGGTGGAAATATTCAGTATGTGGATCTGTACTTTTGGGTAGAACTGTGCTGAGATTGCAATGTCGGAAATCGGAAGCAACGACAGTATAACCGACATTTTCAGAAAGGGCAACAAGCAAAAAAGTGCTCAATCTGAAGCACGTCTTCTGCTACTCACTCTTGAATTATCCACAAGTTGAGAAAGTTATCCCCAGCCTTTTTGAGCTGTTTACTCTGGTGTTGAAAAGTTATCCACATATTTACCCACTTTTCCACAGGGTTTCTCCCCATAGCCGCTGACTTTACCGTAAAGCATATTATTCAGCTATAGCGCTTGCAGTGCACTTGATAAAATGGGTGAATCGCGTTGAATCTGCTAGAACGGTTTCTTGAAGACGAGAAGATTAGGGGAGTCTCGGCCTGGCAAGGGGAGCGGTAAGCGTCTCTAGGTTTAGCCACTGCTCGGTGGTCAGGGTGGCTGCCCCGCGGCGCAAGTAGCCATTGGTGAGGATGCGGGCGCGCAATCCACCACGGCCACGCAGAAATGCATGCGCTCCTTTCTCCAAAGCCGCATCCATCCAGGCGCAAGGGCTGCAATGTTTTGTGCCTGCAAAGCGCACAGACCCCTCGCCCGCATCAATCGAGAATTCCTGACCAATCAACTGGTTGAGATTGGCTCCCCGCGTGATGATGTTGCGCCGGGTGAGAATCGGCTCAAGGT
>CAMPHP010000852.1 GCA_946885925.1 uncultured Litorilinea sp. | reverse complement strand
ATTCTTGGGCGCACGTTGGAAAACGGCCCCCTCTGGTGGTGTCCACATCCATTCGCGCCCGCTACCTAGATTGCGCACGCTGGAGACCTTCGCCCCCAGTTCGGGCATGACAATGATTTCTAGATCGTCGCTGCGTAGCCCAACCGTGACGAATTCTTGAACGGTTGTTATAAAACCCTCAACCATGATGCTTGCTCATCGTTTCTAGAGCGTTGCGACCCAGACGCCGCCGCCCAATGCCACACCACGCAGATGTGTGGAGGTGGCTTCAAGCCAAACCAGGGGTAAGCCTGCGGGCAATTCCAATGTCAAGCCCCAACTCAGACCGCGATCCACCGAGCGATAGAGCCCGGCACTCGTCGCCGCCCAGATCGTGCCTGTTGTGGCAAAATCTGGTTCTGGAGCCAAGGCAGTAACACGTACATCTTCATCGAAAAAGTGTTGGTGAACTTGCAGCGTTCCCTGTTTCGCTTCGTTATATAGTTTGATCACGCGATGCTGAGTTGCTATAAAGAGAGCATTTTCCTGCGGATCCTCCGGCCAAGCCAACGTCACAGCAGGCACACCACTGGTCAGGTTTGCCAATGGTTCCCAATTCTTTCCCAGATCAACTGTTCGCCAAACCGTCACCGCAAAGTGACCGCTCTCCGTAGGCTGTACGGCCAGCGCGATCACGGTGCTTGGAGCATCGGGAGCAAAGCGGGCATGTAACAGGCTTTGCTCCTGCCAAGGGCCGGTGATGGTCGTCCAGCTTGTTCCGGCATTTTGGGAAAGCAATAGCTCACCCTCATGCGCCATAACAAGCAACGTGTTGTCGCTGGCAAAAGACGGAGATAAATCCACAGCCAACGCCGTCTCGTCATAGAATGCTTCAGCCGCCACCAATTCCCACTTCTCCTGCGCGGCATCCCAACGAGAAATTCCAATGCCACTGGCAGCAAAAAGCACCAGTTCGCCAGCAGCATCAAAGCTCCCATCCAAAGCGAAGATGCTATCAGCCGTTGCGCTCTCCATCTCCAACCAAGAGGCTCCCCCATCACGCGAGCGCGCCATCAGCCCATCTGAATCCAACGCAAAGAGTTCAGTGCCTACCGCTACAATAATGGGTGGCGTGTGGAGCGCCAACTGCGGTTGTTGCCATCTGCTGCCGTCTTCAGCAATCCAAATGCCGCGGCCAAAAATGCCCGCAGCCACATGGCCCGCGGGAGTTGCTGCGACCGCCAGCACCACCTCGCCCGCTCCCATCACCTGCGTTGTCTCACCCCTCGCGGTTGCCATGCGCCACAGTCCATCTTCCGTACCCGCCAAAAGCACTCCTGCTTGTGGGCAAGCCAGACTGTTAACACTGTGGTTGGTTAATCCCAAGCTCGCCCAATTTTCGCCGCCATCGCGCGAGACATAGACACCGTACTCCTCTAGTCCCACAAAGAGTGTACGATCCTCGGTGAAGTTGGGCGAGACTGCCAGACTTTGCACCGCGGCATCAGGCAGCCCATAGCCTGACTCACGCCACGCGCGGCCGCTGTTGCGCGAGCGGTAGAGTCCGCCACCCGCTGTCCCGGCCCAAAGCAGTTCGCTCTCAGCAAAATCCGGGGCACATGCCATGCAGAGCACATCTTCGTCCAGCAGCCCAAAGTTACAGCTTTCCCAACTCTGCCCATCGTCCTGCGTGCGATAGATCCCGGCGGGGGTGCCAATAAAGAGCGTGTGGTCGTGCACAAATGCGGGTGAAGGGGCCAACACGAGCGCTACACCCAGACCGGCCCAACTGGTGACTTCCTGCCACTGATCACTTTGCCACTGATCACCCTGCCACTCACCACTCTGTCCCTGGTCAGGTGTGAATGGCTTGATGCGATCGCTAAGATACCGCAACCGGAAGAGCCGTCCTGTCACCGTCGCCGCAAACGCCGTAGCAGGGGTGTGCGCGTCACCCCCGGCAAGGGCCACCGCAACCACATTCAGATCGCTCATTCCTGCCAACAAAGGCTCCACGACATCCCCAGCTTGGCTCCAGCCATAAACACCAGCGCGGCTAGCCAGCAGCCCGCGCCCAATCTCTGGCCCTTGATTCACCAGTGCAACGCTGGTAACGGTCCCCCCATACCAAGCCCCGACCTCTTTCCAACTCGTTGTAGTCATGGATGTTGTGCCAGGCGATATGTTGGTCATGGTCGAAAGTCTACTTCCTCATTGCGGTTGGAACGGGGTTTATGAACGAGTACGTCGGTGGTCAACGCCATCAGCGCACCACTCACCCCAGTTTGCAGCGCCACTTGCAGCACCTTGACCGGGTCAACAATGTTTGCCGCCATCATGTTGGTGATCTGTCCCGTCATGACATCATAGCCACAGCCATTGCCAGAATCACCGACTTGGGCAATGATGCTCGCTGCATCCACGCCGGAATTTTCGAGAATCGCACGCATGGGGGCCACCAATGCATGCGCCAGGATTGCCGCACCAGGCGCTTCGTCCTCGGCAAGCGACATCGCACGCACCGCAGGCAAGCAGGCGAGATAGGCTGCGCCGCCACCGGGCACAATCCCTCCCTGCATACCCAAACGCACCACATGCACTGCCTCCTGAGCGCGTTCTTTCAAATAGTCGCGTTCACTCTCAGTACTGCCCCCCACTTCCAACAGTCCCACACCCCCCTGCAACTTTCCGGCGCGCTCTACCAAGCGGGTGCGCGCGCGTCCTTTGGGAGCGTTTGGCTAGGGGCTGGGTT
>CAMPHP010000851.1 GCA_946885925.1 uncultured Litorilinea sp. | reverse complement strand
GTGCATGTGCGCCTGCGCCAGCCCCAGCGGCTCCTGCGGGCGAAGCCACAGCAGCACCAACAGGAGAAGAATCAGCCACCGGAGCAGCAACCACCGAAGAGTCACCGGCTGGACAAGCGCCAGCCGCGGATGCAGGCAGCCTGCAAATTCCCGAAATTGAAGAGGGGAAATTTAACGTTGCCTTTGTCTATGTTGGCCCCATTGGTGATGGCGGTTGGACCTATTCCCACAATGAGGGTCGTCTCTATCTGGAAAATGAGTTGGGCGATGCTATCCACACTGCCTACTTGGAAAGTGTCCCCGAAGGTGCTGATGCCGAACGAGTAATCCGCAACCTCGCGCGTGCTGGCTTCAATGCCATCTTCACCACCTCCTTTGGCTTCATGGATGCGACTGCGGTTGTTGCCGAAGAGTTCCCCGACACCTACTTTGTGCATATCTCCGGGTATAAGAAGAATGAGACCAACTTTGCCAACTTGTTTGGTGCTATGGAAAGCATGAAGTATCTGACCGGCATGATTGCAGGCGCGCGTGCCGCCGCCGATGGCAAAACCACAATCGGCTACATCGCACCCTTCCCCATTCCCGAGGTAATCCGCCATCTCAACGCAGCCGCGTTGGGGATGCGCCAGACATGCCCGGAATGTGTGCTCGACATCCGCTGGATCTTTACCTGGTTTGATCCCAACCTAGAGCGCCAAGCTGCCGAATCCTTGATTGAGTCGGGTGCCGGTGTGGTGATTACGGGCGCAGACACCACTGGCCCGGTGCAAGCCGCCGATGAAATGGGTGTCTACAGCATTGGCTATGACAGCCGTAATGCCTGTGATGTCGCCCCGGACACCTGTCTCACTACGCCCTATTGGGAGTGGGGTCCATATTACGTGATGATGGTGCAAGAAATGATGGATGGCACCTTTGTCCCCGCAGACATCTACTTTGATGCTGACAGCGGCGCGTTAGGGTTGCTGGGTTTTATGGAAGGACAGGAGCCATCCCCGGCAGTTCCCGAAGAGGTCATTCCCCAAGTACGAGAACTGCTGGATCGGATGTTGGCGGGCGAAATGAATCGCTTTGATATCTTCACCGGCCCCATCAATAACAACAAGGGTGAGGAAATCGTTCCCGCAGGTGTCTCGCTGACCCAATCCGACCTGGAAGGAATTGATGAAACCATCGCCGCGCAGACCGGGCGCGAGCCGTGTACTATTTGCATGAACTGGCTTGCCGAAGGCGTTTCACCCGAAGCTGAATTGCCAGAGTAAACAGCACTTACGGCAGAGGTTAGCTCACGCGGAGCCGCAGAGAGAATCATGAATTCACACTCTTTCTCTGCGGCTCCGCGTCTCTACGTGAGCTACTCTATTTTTGCTAGAGATGATTTTTGCTAGAGATGTATTGCTAGAGATCGCACTACCATGCAAACCCAATCCGTAGCCGTGACCGAATCCGTAGCCGACTCACCCCCAGCCGTGGAAATGCGCCACATTACCAAACACTTCCCCGGCGTGCTGGCAAACAACGATGTCAACTTCAGCGCACGGCGTGGCGAAATCCATGCGCTGCTGGGCGAAAATGGCGCGGGTAAATCTACCTTGATGAATATCTTGGCCGGACTCTATCGCCCCGACAGCGGAACCATCGCGATCAATGGTCGGATTGTCGATTTCCATTCCCCGCGCGATGCCTTAAAGGCGGGAGTGGGGATGGTGCACCAGCATTTCATGCTTATCTCTTCCCAAACCGTGGCAGAGAATGTGATCCTGGGTTTGCAACATGTGGGTTTTGTGTTAGATACGACCAAGATCGAAGCCGATGTGGCACGCATCGGTGATGAATTTGGATTGCCTGTTGACCCGCGGGCCAAGGTTTGGCAGTTGTCTGTGGGCGAACAGCAGCGCGTAGAGATTATCAAGCTGCTCTATCGGGGTGCAGAAATTCTCATTCTGGATGAACCTACGGCAGTCTTGACGCCTCAGGAGACCGAAGCATTTTTCCGCACCTTGCGCGAGATGACCGCCATGGGCAAGACGATTATCCTCATTAGCCACAAACTCGATGAAGTTATTGAAATTGCTGACCGGATTACGGTATTGCGCAACGGGCGAGATGTGGCGACCGTAGACAATCAAGGCATGACCAAGGCGCAACTTGCCAGCCTGATGGTGGGGCGTGAAGTGCTCTTTCGGATTGAGAAGCCCCCGGCTCAGATTGGTGCAGTACGCTTGACAGTGGACAATGTCACGGCACGCGATGACAAAGGCATTCAGGCATTACGCGGGTTGTCGCTCGGTCTCCGTTCAGGCGAAATCTTGGGTGTAGCGGGCGTTGCCGGAAATGGTCAGCGCGAGCTAGCAGAGGTTATCACTGGATTACGTCACGTTGAGAGTGGCTCTATTTCTATCACTAGCCAGAATGTTACCAACGCGCCCCCCATCGTGATGATTGAAGCAGGCGTTGCCTATATTCCTGAAGACCGGCACGGGACCGGCACTGCCCCCAACCTTTCGGTAGCCGAAAATTTGGCACTCAAAGACTATCGCAGCCGAAAGTTAGGCGGGCGATTCTTTCTTAGCCGCCGCGCCATGCGCGAGCATGCGGTCCGGTTGATTCGAGCCTTTAATATTGCCACGCCATCGCCCGATATCCCTGTGCGCCTTCTCAGCGGCGGCAATTTGCAAAAGGTCATCTTGGCGCGTGAGATTTCCCAACATCCACTTGTCATCATTGCCGC
>CAMPHP010000850.1 GCA_946885925.1 uncultured Litorilinea sp. | reverse complement strand
GCCGAGCGTGAGGGCAAGCCACGCCGCGGTGCCCAAACGGGGCTGATCGAGCGGTATACGGAGCACCTCATTGCTGCCTATCCCGGTGTCAAGATTATCCACATGCTGCGAGACCCGCGCGACCGCTACGAAGCGTCGCTTGCCTTATGGCCGAATGGCAAAGGGCTTGTTGGTGGGGCTACCGCACGCTGGCTCTATTCGCTGAATCTGGCAAAACGCTATCAGCGTCGCTATCCCGACCAGTACATGATCGTACGTTACGAAGACATGGTGACATGGCCCGAACAAACTGTACGCCAGGTCTGCGCCTTTCTCAACGAAGAATTCGTGCCAACAATGCTTACAATGGATGGCGCACTCAAACACCGCGAGCAACTGACCAAGGGAGCCAAGCTCGAACCAGGGGCGATCCCCGTGTCACCCGATTACATCGGCGGCTACAAAGGTAAGGTCTCGCCACGCGAGATCGCCTTTATGCAGATCTTTGCCGGACGCTCCATGCAAGAGCATGGCTACAAGCTTGAACCACACCCGCAATCATTGGCGGACATACTCCATTTTTCGGTCGTGGAATGGCCGCTCAATCTGGTGCGAATGGCAGCGTGGTGGACAGTCGAAGGGCTGCAACAGACTTTCCCAGGCTATGTGCGCAGAAAGCCGGGCCGCCGCATGATCTTAACAAAACGATCACAAGCCAAGCGTACTCCGGTATCCGCTTGAGATTTTTCAGAGTGATTCATATAGATATGGAAATAAAGATGTCTAGCTCCACTTCGGCACAAGAACCAATCTTATTAGGCGGTCTCTCCTTCTCAGGAAAGACACCGCTACGAATTGTTCTGGCCTCACATCCAAATATCTGTATGACTCGCCGGACACGCATGTGGACCCAATACTATGGTCGCTATGGCGACCTGGCCGACCGAGCAAACTTCGAGCGATGCCTCGGCGCGCTCATGCAAAACAAGCACATTGCCCTGCTCGGAACCGATCCGGAGAGAATCCGAAAAGAGTTCTTGGAAGGAGAAGCGGGCTATGCTCGTCTCTTTGGCCTGATTCACATGCAAAACGCCGAGCGCAATGGCAAATCGCGCTGGGGCGATCAACTGGGATCAATCGAACGCTACGCCGACGAACTCTTTAACGCCTTTCCACGCGCACGCATGATCCACATGGTTCGCGACCCGCGTAGCCGCTATGCCGCATCCTTGCAATCGAGCGGTAACAAACGCATCAAGCTGGGTCGCGAGACCATGCGCTGGCTTGAGTCCGTAAAATTGTTGCGGCGCAACCAGCAGCGCTATCCAGGACGCTATCTGGGGGTGCGTTACGAACAGTTACTGGCTGAACCCGAACAGACCGTGAAAGAGATTTGCGCGTTCATTCATGAGGATTACATCTCGGACATGGTCAACAGCGCCAACATCGCTGCGCTGATGCAGATCAACGACACAGCAGATGACGCAGAGGATGAGAGTGAATCTGAGGGCGAGCCGCAACAGGTTAACCATTTTTCAGAGCGCAACACATCAGAGCGCAACACAAATGTGACTCAACGCGCCATTGCCTTCATTCAGCGAGCAGCCAAGAGCGAGATGGTCGGTTTGGGCTACGCGTTAGAGAAGCAGCATTTCTCTCCATATGAGTGGCTTTTGTACTACTTAGTGGATTGGCCGACCGGCTGGGCTGGTATGGCAATGACGCCAAGTTTTGATTCTAAATAGATGCCTGGTAGCGAAGGAACAAAAAGATGAACCGGGGACCAATATTTATTGCAGGGTTGGAGAGAAGTGGGACGAGTCTGGCTTATGCGCTGCTTGCCTCTCATCCCAATATTGCCATGACAAGGCGAACCAATCTGTGGACCTATTTCTATAACCAGTTTGGTGATCTCAGCAAGCCGGAGAACTTCGAGCGATGCCTCACCACCATGATGCGCTATAAGCGGCTTGCCAAGCTCCGGCTAGACCCCGAACGGCTGCGTCGTGAGTTTTCACAGGGTGAGCGCAGTTATGGTCGCTTATTTGCCCTTTTGGAAGAGCATCACGCTGAACGATTGGGCAAGTCCCGCTGGGGAGACAAATCGCTCAACACAGAACGCTATGCACAGCCTATCTTCCAGGCTTATCCATCAGCCAAGATTCTGCATATGATGCGCGACCCGCGCGACCGCTATTCATCCGTTGTCGCGCGCTGGGGACAACGGCGCGGCGGCGCGGGTGCAGGGACTGCCATGTGGCTTGACTCAGCCTCCTGGGCGCAGCGCAACCGGAAGCAATTTCCTGACAACTATATGGTTGTCCGCTATGAAACACTTGTGGCACAACCCGAAGCGACAGTCCGCCAAATCTGTGCCTTTATTGGTGAAGAGTACCAGCCGGAGATGCTCGGTATGCAAGGTGCTCCGGAATTCCGCAATGACGGCGGGAACAGTTCCTATGGAAGCCGCACACCAGGCCAAATCTCGACAAACTCCATTGGACGCTATCGCAAGGTGCTGTCCCAACTCGATATCCAGTTTATTCAAACGCGCGCCAAGTCTAAGATGCCCGCCTTTGGCTACGATCTGGATCCAATTCAATGGACGAGCAAGGAACAGCTTACCTATACCCTTGTTCATCTACCCGTTAGCTTGGCACAGATGTGGGCGTGGCGTTTGATCAACGGTGTGGAGAACCAGAGGGGGAGAGCACTTCCCGCTTACAGGATCATATCCGAAGCGAGCACGACATAAT
>CAMPHP010000849.1 GCA_946885925.1 uncultured Litorilinea sp. | reverse complement strand
GGGCAACGCTCTCGTGGTAATAGGTCGGTTTGATATGGAGCAGGAACGTTTCCGAATGTGGCTTTAAGCGTGGATTCGGACGACCTGGTGCTTCGCCACGCAACATACGCCGCATTTCACCGGAACTAATACCGGCTGTGATACGGGTAAAGGTATCGTCGGCAAGCCCTAGGACTGTGTTGAGTAATCCCTTATTGCGGACTTCTGGTTGTACTGCCATTATGAACCCCGTTTCTTGAACATCCACTAGTCAAGAAGCCGAATATTGATAAGAGAGATACAGAGCAAGCCGTAGATAAACAAAAATTCGCAACTACAAATTTGCTAACAGTATCTTAGCGACATGTTGGTAACGCTTTACTACAATCGCTTTGCTACAATCGCTTTACTACAGAAGAACTGTTGAAAAGTTACATGGGTGCAACGCGTGCCGGAGACTCGGTGCTGGGTGCCCCAAGATTCTTCGAACCTGTATCGACAACGAGTTCTCCGTTTTCCTCAGCGACATCAAAATAGTCTAGTGAACGAGGAGCCGGGCCTTCGATGTAGAAACCATCATGGTCGAATTTTGAACCATGACATGGGCACTCAAAGCGTACGTTCGATGATTCCCACTTGTAGAGACAGCCCAGGTGAGTACAGACCATGTAAATGGCTTTGGGTGCGCCTTCTTGTGTGGTGACGAGCCAAAACTTACCAGCAGTGAAGGGGACTGGCGGCGTTGTGGCATCCGGCACTTCGGTCATCGGGATACGAAATGCACCACCGAATTCACCTTCGCGGAAGCGAGGGTATAGGAAGAGAAAGGAAGCAACGCCCGCTTCCAAACCCAAGAGCCCCAACGTTGCGCCCCAGGCGTAAGTCAGGAACTCGCGACGGTTCATCTCTTGGGGTGTAAGCGCAGGTACTGCTACCTCTTCGGCCTTGGGCTTGGGTGGGGCTTTGGGTGCAGCCGGAGCCGTTGCTGGAACGGGTTTAGATACTGCGGCACCATTTCCCGCTCCCGCTCCATCCGTGCGCGCTGGCTGTGGTATAGCGACGGCAACTGGTTCGGCTTCAACTTCTTCGATCTGCGCTTCAGCAACCGCTTCTGCTGGAGCAGATGCGCCCGAACGGGTGAGTGGCTCACCTGCCGCGTGAGCCGCCTGTGCTTTAGCTGCCGCCTCTTTCATTTTTTTCTTTAGCTCAGCAATCCGGTTTTCCCGCGCCTCGCCGGTGAGTTCGGAAATCTTCGCCATCTGGGTGGTGTCTCCTTCTGCCAAGAATCAAGCGCCAGTCGGTAGCGATGTGGGCATCGACTCTAAATCTGTATCAGGGTGATGCGCGTCAAGCCTTGCCGATCGTCAGGCGTCGATCCGGTGTACCAAAAAATAAAGTGGGGACGATCGCGTACTCACTCTTAAGTGTAATAAGCTCTTAAGTGTAATCTCTTGAATGCAATAAGTCTTGAGTGTAATCGTATAATAAGGTAGTAAGGTAGTGTAGTTAGGGTTCCAATCGGTTACATACTATAGCACACGCATCGGGCTTGTCAAAATTATCACAAATTCGGCAGGTTTTCTTACAGTATAAGTTTTGTTACGATATAATTTTCTTACGATATAAGTTGTCAAGGATAGTGGAGGTGTAGACGCTCAATGGATGGTGCGATCTCCATAGTCACATTGTACTATTTGTATCGTATTTCACAAAGCTGAAACAGCGTGCGGTGCTGTATCAATGGTACAGCACCGCACGCTTTTCTGAACTACTTACAGGGTCGTAAGTCGCTCCGCGAGTTGTTGGCGGCGGGCTTGCAATTCTTCGTACTTAGCCCGTTCGCGCTCGATCACCTCTGGTGGCGCTTTTGCCACGAAACTCTGGTTGCCAAGCAACCCCTCGCTCCGCTGCATCTGTTTGGCGATATTATCGATCTCTTTTTGCAGGCGATTGCGTTCGGCTTCCAAATCAACCAAGCCTGCCAATGGCAGATAGACGGTAATGCCAGCGCTGGCGAGCGTGACAGCGTTCTCCGGAGCAGATAGCTCTGATGCAACGGTCACGTGGGCCAGGTCGAGGCGAGCGATGCTAGCTAGGAGTGGTAGCTCACGCTCGATCAAGGCGTAATGTTCGCCTGTGCTAAAGATGGCAGCAATGCGGCGTCCAGGCTCAACGTTGTATTCGCTACGCACATTGCGAATGGCACGCACGATCTCTTGCAGCCTGCCAAATGCCTCGTCCGCCTGTGGATCGACCAATCCGCTGACATGGGGCCAACGGCTGACGATCAAGGCGCGCCCGTTGACATTGAGTCCGGGTAGATTTTGCCAGATAGTCTCTGTGACATAGGGCATGTAAGGATGGAGCAGGCGCAAGCTCTGCTCCAAGACAAAGGCTAGCACATGGCAGGTGGCAGTGGCTTGCTCCTCCGTGCCCTCATAGAGCCGGACCTTGGCGGCTTCGATGTACCAGTCGCAATACTCGTTCCATAGGAACTCATAAAGTTGGCGTCCGGCCTCACCAAGTTGCCAAGAGTCAATGAGGCGAGTCACTTCGTTTTGGACGGCCTCAAAACGGCTGAGAATCCAGCGATCTGCCAAGGTAAGCTCATCCGCTGCGGGTAGCTTATAGCTAATGTTGAACCTGTCACTATCCTCGGCTAGCGTCAGTTCCCGCGTTTGGAGATTCATAATCACAAAGCGGGCTGCGTTCCAAATTTTATTGGAAAAGTTGCGATTGCCTTCAATGCGCTGAACGCT
>CAMPHP010000848.1 GCA_946885925.1 uncultured Litorilinea sp. | reverse complement strand
GCGGGGGCATCGGCGACCAGTAAACCCGCGACTTCTACCAAGGCCGCAGATGCTACACCAAATGCAGCGCCAGTGGAAGCCGGGGCAGTTGCGGCTGTTGCCGAAGCACCAGATGAGGTGTCGAGTGATGCGTCGGGTGATGTAGCAAGCGTTGAGAGTGCAGGCACGGAGGCAACCGAGCTAGATAGTGCCGCTGCCGAGAGCACGCCCGCGACTTCTACCGCGGTTTCTACCACTGCCACTACCACTGTCACCAGTGATGCAGTCACCCGTGATGCGGGTGAAAGCGTGGCTGAAAACAGCATCCTGCCTCCTGCACTTCAAGCGCAACAAGAGCAAGCCGAGTTGGAGCCGGTGGAACCAGAGCAACCGCTTGCGGCTCGTGTTGGTGTATTTGATGCAGAGGCAACATCACCCTCTGTTTCTGCTTCTGATGAGGAAGACTCGCCGTCTCGTGTAACCCCAGAGACGACGAGTGAGATTGCAGTTGAACCAGCACCCTCTACCGTCAATCTGAGTGAAGTTGCTGTAAATGGGGCCAGTATGAAAGGAAGTTCTACCGAGGGTGAGGCATGAGTCAGCAGGCAACAGTCGTGAATCAGATAGATGACAGTAGCATGAGTCTGATGGAGCATCTCAAGGAGCTCCGGGTCAGACTCATGTGGATTGTGGGCGCTCTGTTGGTTGGGACATTGGTTTCAATGGCCTTTGTCGAACCCATCCTCCAATTCATCATTGAACCGCTCACGCGTGAAGGTGTCATTCCCCAGGCGTTGGGACCTACTGATACGGTCGGGATCTTCTTTAAGATTAGTTTTACCATGGGCGCATCCATTGCCATGCCCATTATCATCTATCAAATCATAGCCTTTGTTTCACCGGGACTCTATCCCCATGAGAAACGCGCGCTAATCTTGACCTTGCCTGGGATCATGGTTTTGTTTGTGCTCGGCGCGGCATTTGCTTTCTACCTCCTGATGCCAGCAGCGGTTAACTTCTTACAGGGCTTTTTAGGCTCGGTGATTCGTCAGGATTGGACGATTGACCGCTATATTGGTTTTGTCACGCGCATTGTCTTTTGGATGGGTGTTGCCTTTGAAACGCCGCTTGTCGTGGCGTTCCTAGCACGTGCAGGCATTATTACGGGGCAAAAACTATTAAGCTACTGGCGTCACTCGATCGTGATTGCTGCAATTGTAGCTGCTGCCATTACCCCCACCATCGATCCGGTTAACATGACCATCGTCATGGGGCCGTTGATCGTTCTTTACTTTGTCAGTGTGGGGTTGGCATATCTGCTCTATCGCCCACGTGAGCCACGCGACTTTAGTGAGGGTTTTGACGAGAAGTAGCACCGAGAACAGCACCAAGCAGTAAGAGGCACGGGATGGATCGGGAAAGTCTGATTGCCCGTAAGCATGAAGTGCGGCGGCAGATTGAGCGGTATCAACGGGAGATGGAACAACTCCGTCAAGCCCAACCGCTTAATCTACGCCGCATTCGCACGCTTGAAACGCAGTTAGAGCAGTTGATGGGCGAAGAGTATACGCTGCGGCTGGCAATTGACCGCCATCATTGAGAGTTCTGGTTAACGGTCAAGAAACTGGCGAATTAGTCTGGGGAGACGTAACGTGCCGGAACAGGTAGCGCCGCCTAGCAAGAATTTCTGGCAGGGTGAGCGTGTGCGGCTCCGTGGTATTGAGCCAGAGGATGGGGACACGTTCGTTAACTGGGATCTAAACAGTGAGACAGCCCGGGTACTGGATTACGTATGGCCCCCTCGTTCAATCGCCGCAACACGCGATTGGGCGCGGAAGATGGCGCTTCAAGAGATCAAAGATGACCAGATCTATTGCATGATTGAAGATCGCCAGGGTACTGCGGTTGGCCTCATCAGTTCACACTCGATCAATCGCCGCGTAGGTTCGTTTGCGTATGGGCTTTCGATTAGTGAAGAATACCGAGGGCGCGGCTATGCCTCGGAGGCAGTTGTCTTGTTTTTGCGTTACTTTTTTGAAGAGTTGCGCTATCAAAAAGTAACAATCTCTGTCTATGAATTTAACCCAGCTTCGATTGCGCTGCATGAGAAGCTGGGTTTTCAATTGGAGGGGCGTCTACGCCGGACGATCTATACCCACGGACGCCATTGTGACGAGCTTTTCTATGGCATGACCTGTGAAGAGTTTGCGGAGCGTTATTCTTCAGAAAGGAAGCTTGATAAAGAAGGCTGATCGTTTATACAGCGACCTCCGCAGAAATCCTCATTATCGCATGCCGCTATCATTCTACTAGACAGATTGCTATCCAAGGCGAAGAGTCTTCAATGACTAGCGCAGCTAGACACTGGTCAATGAATTGGCTTGTGTCGCTCCCCCTATGTTGCCCGGTTGGCGACATCACCTTCTCCCAATGCGCGGCACGATACTTTGCCCACCAGACTTTTGGATAGTTCCCCGCAAAATTCGATCATGCGCGCAATGTCGCCTGTGTGGAGTTCCCCGCGGGCGTTAATGGCGCTAGGTCTATGTCTAACGCCTAGCTTTTGACATCCAGAGTGCGCGGGCATATACTCAGCGCCAGTGCAGCAGCGGTCTTCGGGCAGCTGCCTGTGATTTTTGGCACTAGTTCTGGATGCCTAGAGAAAGCAACAACTATGCTGCGTAAACTGTTTGGTTTAACACCCAAATCCCCTACACTCCCTTGGGAGGATCGGTCTAAACTGTCTACCATTACGGATGAAG
>CAMPHP010000847.1 GCA_946885925.1 uncultured Litorilinea sp. | reverse complement strand
TTTGCAGGATTGAACTTGTCAGAATGGGATGAAGGATCTGGTACAACCATGGACCACGAAGCGGCGAGCCACGGAACGACAAGTCACGGAACGACACGCCACGGTAGGGTGATAACACAGCCGATCTATGGGCTGCTGGCTGAATTTGAAGACGAAGACGCACTCTTGTCTGCGGCGACACGCGCGTGTGAGGCGGGTTATCGTCATGTTGAGGCGTACAGTCCATTTCCTATCCACGGTCTGCCTGAAGTACTTGGTATTCGCGGTCGCCGCCTGCCTCTCATAGTGCTGGGGGGTGGCATTATCGGCGGAGTCGCTGGCCTCTTGATGCAATGGTATTCGGCGGTGATTGATTATCCGCTCAATGTGGGTGGACGGCCTTATGCCAGTTGGCCTTCTTTTATACCCATTACGTTTGAACTGACCATCCTCGTGGCGGGTATTTCGGCAGTGCTTGGTATGTTTGCGCTGAATGGGCTGCCACAACCCTATCATCCACTTTTTAATGTGCCGGAGTTTGCCCATGCTTCGCGCGATGGCTTGTTTCTCTGTATTGAGGCGAACGATCCGAAGTTTGATCTAGAGGAGACGCGCTCATTTTTGAAAGATATTGGGGCGCGGCGGGTCTTCGAGGCACCCCCGTAGCTGGGTAGCTAACCTTCCTCGAAGCCGGGAATCCTTTGGGTGGCTGCCAGGAAGCGGCTCTTGATAAGCACATTGGTGAGGCCAGCAGGTTTTTTGTGTAAGGGTATAGAGATGGAACGGGCAGATTTGCATAGACATAAAGTTCAAACAGAACAAATAGGAGATGACGCATTTGTCTGGTTGCGCTATGTGGCGTTACTGCTCGTCCTCTTGCTCGTGGCAGGATGCGGCAATAATGGTATGGAGGATCAGCCCAAATATGAACCATATGAAGCCAGCAACTTTTTTGAAAATGGCACATCGGCGCAGGCCCCTGTTGAGAATACAGTCGCACGGGGTCAACTGAATGCCAATACGCTGCTGTATGCTGGTCAAACGGAAGGAACTCTGGCGACAGAATTCCCCTTTCCCGTTACAAGCGAGGTGATGGCGCGCGGCCAAGAACGTTACGGAATCTACTGTGCGCCCTGTCATGGCTACGCTGGCTATGGCGACGGCATGATCGTGCAACGTGGCTTTAGCCCTCCCCCTTCATTTCATGAGCAGCGATTACGTGATGTCCCAGTAGGCTATTTCTTCCAGGTGATTACCGATGGCATTGGGGTGATGTACAGCTATGGGGATCGTGTTCAGCCGGCCGACCGTTGGGCCATTATTGCCTACATACGAGCCTTGCAATTGAGCCAGAATGCAACAATGGCTGCTGTCCCGGCTGAGATACAACCTACGTTGGAAGCCTCGACAGAGGAGATGAGGGGGACAGAAGGTGTAACAGTCACAGACACCGTGACAGACACCGAGGGCGCTACGATCATAGAGAGTATGGAGAGCGCAACGAGCACAGAGTCAGTGACAACGACGGAAGTAGTGACAGAATGACGACCAAGATTTATGAAGGAGCAGATGAAATCAAGGCGCGCCTTGACCGGATTCAACGCCGGGCGTTGATTGCGGGTGCTATCGGACTGGTATTGGTCTTGGTTGGCGCGCTGCTTGATCTGGATCAAGTATTTCGTTCCTATCTCTTCGCGTACCTCTTTTTCCTGGGGATATCGTTGGGTGCTCTGGCTTGGCTGCTGATTCACCATCTCACGGGTGGGCGGTGGGGCGATGCCATTCAGCCCGTGCTACAGTCCTCTGCGCTGTTGATTGGTTTGTTGGCGTTGCTTTTTATTCCGTTACTCTTTGGGCTCGATCGTTTATATATCTGGGCACAACCAGAGATGGTTGCCAATGATGCACTCTTGCAACACAAGCAGCCCTATCTGAATGTCCCCTTCTTCATTGGGCGTGCTCTTCTTTATTTTGTGATCTGGGGAGGCAGTATCGCCCTGTTGCAACGCTGGTGGCGGAGACAATCGGAGCAACCGACTTCGAGGCTGGCGGCACGGATGCGGCGTTTTAGTGGGCCGGTATTGGGATTGTATGGCATCACCGTTACCTTTGGCTCTTTCGACTGGCTGATGTCGCTGGATCCCCATTGGTTTTCCACCATCTTTGGTGTGCTGATTGTTGCCGGACAAGCAGTGACCGCTTTGTCCTTTGCCATTGTCGTGCTGGCATTGCTTGTGCAGGTGCCGCCATTCTCGCTGCTTGTTACCCAAGGACATTTTGAAGATTTGGGCAATCTGTTGCTCTCGGCGGTGATCTTCTGGGCCTATATTGCCTTTATGCAATATTTCATTATTTGGTCTGGCAACCTTCCCGAAGATGTTCTCTGGTATTTGCACCGACTGGAGGGTGGATGGAACTGGATTCCGCTTGGCCTGCTCTTTTTTCACTTCATTGTGCCTTTCTTATTGCTGTTGTCAGGCCGAGTAAAGCGCGATCCACGCCGGTTAGCGGCGATTGCGCTCCTCGTTTTATTCGCAGACCTGATGCATCTCTATTGGCTGGTTGCGCCTACCTATTCCGCCAATCAATTCCGTATCCATTGGCTAGATTTTGCCATGCCACTCTTGCTTGGTGGGTTGTGGCTTGCTGCTTTTGTCTGGCAGTTGCGCCGTCGGGTGCCAGTGATGCCCGCGCAAGAAGCCGCGTGAGAGAAGGAATAGACCAATGAGTGATGCAGAACAAAGCTTGCCAAGTGTAAACATGGAAG
>CAMPHP010000846.1 GCA_946885925.1 uncultured Litorilinea sp. | reverse complement strand
CCTCAACTGCGCCAAGGCATGTACATACTGCTTGGCGAGTTCTTTTGGGTGGCGGATGGTCATAGAGAGGTCGTGGAGGATGCCATCGGCAACTTCATAGATCCAGCCATGCACCGCCAGCGTTTGACCACGCTCCCAGGCGCTTTTGACGATGGTGGTATGGCAGACGTTCACCACTTGCTCAATGACATTCAACTCGCATAACCGTTGAAGTTGGTGCGCGTCGTTGCGGCAGACAGCCAGCGATTGAGCATGTTTGTTACGCACGTCCTGCACATGCCGCAACCAGTTATCAATCAGGCCAAAGCTGCGATCATGCAGGGCAGCCGTTACACCACCGCAGCCATAATGACCACAGACAATGATATGCTTGACTTGGAGAACCTCCACCGCATATTGGATCACGGCAAGACAGTTTAGGTCGGAGTGGACCACCACATTGGCAACATTGCGATGGACAAACATCTCTCCGGGAGGCAAGTCTACCAGTTCCGTCGCGGGGACACGGCTATCAGCACAGCCGATCCACAAATAATCCGGTGCTTGTTGCGCCGTAAGCCGGTGGAAGAAATCAGGGTCTTGAGCTGTCATCTTAGCAGCCCACGCTTGATTCTTTACTAGTAACTGCTTAATTGCCTCATCGCTCATTGGCTATTGTGCTTCCTAATCGAAATAACGCTTTGGCCTATTCAGATTGCACTCTCTAGCCTCTAGTGTAAACTGTATAATAGGTATTGTTATAAAATCCACAATCAAAATAGCATAAGCAACAAGAACCTATGCAAGTTCTTCGCTTGAATTACGACATCCCTTTTATACCTCTCCCCAATGAGATCGCGTTGATCCTTGATGAGCAACTGCCGCCCGCGTCCCTGACCACAAGCGCCTTGGCCCTTGCCTTTCGCGGCCAGCAGATCTTGATGACCAATCTCAATTCACGCGGTTGGGATATTCCTGGTGGGCATATCGAAGTGGGCGAAGACCCCGAAGCAGCCATGCGCCGCGAAGTCATAGAGGAGACGGGTGCAACGTTGGACCAAGTGAGGCTATTAGGCTATCAACGCATTCGCCTGCTAGCGCCATGCCCGCCCAGCTATCGCTATCCCTATCCGGAGAGCTACCAGGTCTTGTTTGTCGCCACCATTGCGGATCTACCCGACTTTCTCCCCACGGAGGAAACACAGGAGCGGGCCTTATTTGCACCCGACGAGGCAAAGACATTGCGATGGGTTCAAGAAAATCGAGAGTTCTATGATGCGGCCATGCGTGCCGTATCACGATGTACCTGAGCCTGTCGTGCTCCTACTCTATTCTACCGGTTTCGTTGCCAGCAAGACCAAATGCTCACTCTGGTTATCGTAAGGCGTACCTTCGAAATCGCCCCATACAGCCTCGACTTGCAGCCCCGCTAGCCGCAGCATCAATTCGGCCTCGTTGCGCCAGAGAAAACGCAAGTTGAAGGGGAGGGTTGTCCGCCGCACGCTGCCATCAGGCGCGATCTCCTCATAGATAAAGAGCGTCTCCTGAATTTGCTCGGCCAGATCCACTCGACGCACACTCCACTTGATCACCTCCGTGCCATCCTCGCGCACCCACTGGTCAGCCAGTTCCATAACCCCATGCACTTCCACAAGCCGCGTAACGTCGGGGTGAAAGAGGTCTATTAACAACAAGCCACCGGGGCGCAGATGTGCAGCGGCTCGCTCTAGCACCGCCAACTGGTCGGCAGGATTGTCCAAGTGCATGAGGGTATTGCTGGTACAAAAGGCAAAAGCAAAATCTTTGCGAGGCAAATCCAATTGGCGCAGGTCTGCTTCGACCAGGGTCACTTGATTACCCTGGGGAACCGTTGCCAGCTTCGCACGCGCCCGATCCAACAGTGCAGGGCTAAGGTCTACCCCGGTCACAGGTTGTCCCAACGCAGCTAACGGCACCAACAGCCGCCCCGTGCCACAGCCCAACTCCAACACAGGCCCATCCATCTCCTGCGCCAAGTGCATAATGGCGGTCACATCATCGTCGTAGTTGCGATAGTCCTCATCGTAAAAGCGGGCAAATCTGTCAAAGAATGCAGCAGATGAGTTCATAGTGTATCCAATCAACGTCCGATAGGAGTGTGCAAAATGAGTGTGTAAAAAGCGTTGTGTCTCTGATCATAGACTCGTCTCCAGGTTTGCACAAAATTGATTTTGCAGATATGGACATATGAGCTATAATAGAACGCAGAGACATGCCGACCTACCATTACCGTATAAAGATCAGTCTGACGGCGAAAAAACTGGTCTTTCGGAGATAGGTCGGCCATTGCTTTACTAGAATAAGAGCAGTTTTGGAGGCGCCGCCACCCCAGGCGGTGTTTTTTCATGGAGAAATACAGTTATGGCGAACAATCAACCAGTGTACCTGACGGCTGAAGGTCTAAAGAAAATTCAGGAAGAATACGAATATCTCACAGAGACTCGTCGTAAAGAAGTTGCGCAGATGATCGCCGAAGCGAAGGCCGAGGGTGACATTAGCGAAAATGCAGGGTATGATGAGGCGAAGACAGCCCAGGGCTTCTTAGAGGGCCGCATCCGTGAGTTGGAGAATCTACTCAAGAATGCGCAACTAATTGAGGAGAATGATCAGCCCAAGGGTGAAGTCTCCCTAGGTCGCACAGTGATTGTGCGCGAAGAGGGCACCGACTATGAGGAGACCTACACCATTGTAGGCTCAGTCGAGGCTGACCCGACCCAAGGACGCATCAGCAATAGC
>CAMPHP010000845.1 GCA_946885925.1 uncultured Litorilinea sp. | reverse complement strand
GGATAAGAGTGCCTGACCATTCTTATCCTCCCACTGCGCTAGATTCTGTTGAGCCTCCTGGAGCGTCGCCAATGCTCGCTCATGTTGATTTGCCAAATCGTAAATAAAGGCAACGGTGAGCCAAAAGAGGACTCTCGTGCGTAGACTTAATGGATCGTGGAGCAGTACCTCCACCGCTCCTCTTGGCTCATCTGCCAAGGTCATCGGAAAGGAGACCCCTTCACCCAGCACATGACGCCCCGCAATGGGGTCAGGTTCACCACGCAAGGTGGTACGTGCGACATAGTAAAAGTCAAGCTGGAGGCTCCATTGATCACCCTCTGGAACTAGGTTGCCATAGATCACAATATCGGCATTGATTTTGTCGGCTAGCTCTCTGGCTTGTTCTGCCCGCTCTTCCTCAGTTACGCCGTCCAGAACGCCGAGGCGGACATTCTTAGTCTCTGATCCCAAGCTGTCATGCCAGATCTCTACTCTCAACCCGCCCGCCTTCAGCTTAGGATCGGCCTCCTGATATTCTGTATCTAGCTGGTCATAAACCATTTCGCTAATGGCATAGGCTAGGTCAGAGCGATGGATACGCCCCGATGCATCGACCTGTCCAAACTCCGTGATGGCAATGTTCATGCCACTGCTCATCTGCGAGGGATAGAAAAGTGATTCGAGAAACGGTAAGGAGAGGACGGTGACAATCGCCACGATTGCCAGCGCTACCAATGCCCTCGCCCAGATGCGAAGTTTTGGCTTTTCCTCGTGCCGCGGCACGACCACAAGCGGGACATCTGGTGAGCGGCTGAAAAGGACAGGCGTCCCCCACTCAAACTGATCACCTTCGCTGTAGAGTGCCTTGCGCGCCTCGCTGACGGCACTGCCTATTGGCAAGCCATGAGCGAGGGCCTGGTAAAACTCGTGCGCTAGCGCAATGGCGCTACGGTCGCTGACGGCAAACTGCATCGCCAAGACCACGGGTACGCCCTGTTGTACGAGCTTTTGCGCCACCCCTGCGAAAGAATCCTCACTGCCGCTGCTTGCCCCTTGGCACGCATTGAGAAAGACAAGGCACAACGACTCATGGTCGTATAACACGGTTGCCAACTGCTCGGCGGTAACATTGACATGCTTGCCCGCACCGTTCTCAAAAACAAGTCCCCCTTCATTGCGTTCTGGCATAAAATAGCCGTGTCCAATGAAGTGGAGGATGTTGACCTCTTTTTCCAACAGCCACTTACGCAGCGTGGCAAGCGTCGGCTGCTCTAGACGGTCAAGTACTATCTGTTTCTGTTCAACCAAATCACTAAGTGCGCGATTTAACTGAGCCCATTCTTGTTCGACCTCAAGCCGAGGTACATCGTTCGGATCGGAAAGAATGGCAAGAATGCGAAGGGGCGGCAGGACGGCTATATCACGCTCCGGCAGTGAAAGCGCAAGATAGCGCACTAAGGGTGTGCGCGTGGAAAGGACGAGGAATCGATCCAGGTCACGGAGGTATAGATATTCCCAGGGCAGGTCCGCCAGTTCAGACGCATCCAATTGCAGCCGGACGCGCAAAATGGAGTTGTTGCGTTCTGCTTCATCCAGGCTGCGGAAGAATACCTTGCCTACGTTCCCCGCAAAGACAGTATCAAAGAGGCGCGCGCCAAACTCCTGGAGCGTGAAGGGGGCAACATCCGTCTGTTGTGGAGAGATTAGAGCAAGGTGGCGCAGAGATGTTCCCGAACGCCAAGAGACGCGCTGAAGCTCTGCTTCGCTAAAGGGCAGGACGAACTCATTAGTTGCTTGCCCCATTGGTGAAGTAGTGACGCGGGCGCTATAACCGTTTTGGCTACGGATGAGTGTTAGATGGAAGTCTGCGTACTCTGTCGGCATGAGCAGTCACGCTCTACTCCTCGCAGAACAAATCTCACTGCCATTTACGCGGTCACAGATCTTGGTTGTACTAGGGGTCAACAGTAAGCAACTACGCTATATCTATCGTTACCTATACCGTCATCTATACCGTTCACTATATCATTGAAGCATATGCAGTGCAACGGTTTTATTTTGTAGGAAATGCTGGCGCTCTCGACGATGCCTCCAACCTGAAATGCACCCTATTTTGTACGGCCTGCTTGTCATGCACCTGGGATGATGGGCAGAAGAATGTGAGAGGGGTAGCTTTGCGTGTGCAAGATGGTCTGGTGGGCAATCTGAATACGCACACCTGTAACAATGCCTTCACCTGTGTTGAGATTGCGGTCGAAGCCCCCGAAGTTGCTGCTTGAGATCTCCACGCGCAGGCATTGTCCCACTTTGAAGAGATTGCTGGTGGGTGCGAGTTGAATACGATATTCCGCCACTTCACCAGGCTCCAAGAATTCGGCACGTTCAAAGCCATTGCGGTGGCGAGCACGCAGAATACCCTCGGCCAAGTGGATGGCGCGCCCATCGGGGAAAACATCTACGAGTTTCGCTGTGAAGTCTGTATCGCGGCCCGAGGAAGCAGCATATGTTAAATCAACGCCTGCACACGTTCCCCGATGGCGTCGATCAGTTTCTCCAAACATCCTTGTGCCAAAATCGAGGGTTCTTCCTGGTAGAGGCCCTTGCCATAGCGGTCATGTGGGAGTAGATAGGCCACTTGCAGGTCGCCAGAAACAGGCGAAATAAGCAAGGGATGAGCGGGGAAGCGGCGGCGCAATTCGGTTTGCAACAGGTTATATGGCTCACCACCACAGGTAATCCAGATGGCATCACCCAAGCGATGGACAGAATATTGCAC
>CAMPHP010000844.1 GCA_946885925.1 uncultured Litorilinea sp. | reverse complement strand
TGGCTACCCCCCGCGGTGTCAGGAAGAGTTCGATGACACGACCAGAGGTGGCCTGCATAGGTGCGTCGCCTATAGCCGAGCCGCTAACAAGGGGGATGAAGAGTTTGGATGCGTCTGCCGCCTCTCCAACTGGTTGAACAGCATCCGGTGAGATTTCTGGCACTGTTGCGGAACTATTCGCACCAGAATCGACTACAAATAGATCAAGCGCATCCGGGTCGTCTGTATTGTCGGCAGTGGGTGCCAAAACAAGCGCCTGGGGATTGGTCAAATTAACCTCTGCCAGTGAGTAGATCTGCTGTAACTGTCCCGAGGCGTCAAACTCATAGGCTGCGTCACCCTTGACGCTCAATGTATAGAGTTGTCCGGTGGTATCGTTGCGCGTCAATCCCCTGGACAAAACGCCAGTAGGAAGATTGAGCCCGATTGTAGCGGCGGGCGCTGCGCCACTAAAGTTGCCCTCGGCATCTGGTGCCACCTCAACAACGGACTGTGTACTGTTCTGTGTTATGTCGTCGAGGATATAGAGGTGACCAGTCGCTGCGTCCACTGTCATTCCCAATGCTTGGCTTATGGGCAAACCGGAGATTGTGTGACGTATGGGATCGATGGTAGGTAGTAGTTTGCCGTCTAGGCCGATTGGAATCTCCAGTAAAGTATCTGAAGTCAGAAGCAGGAGTCGCTGGCCCTGACTATCAAAGGCGATGTGAATGGGGCCAGATGACGCAATGTCCAGAGCGACACGTTCGATCACATCCTCGTAGGGCGTAATAGAGAGCAACTCGTATTGGTTATACGAGCGGGCCTGTAACAGAAAGAAGAGATCTGCATCCGGTGAGTAGGTAATACCTGCCGCGCTTTGGACATCCGCATCGCTGGTGTCGAAGATCCGGTACTCTAGCGTAATGGGTTCTTCGATTTGTTGTATCTGCGCTTGTGCCCAAAGCTGCTCTCCGTTGAGCAGTAGGACGAATAGCACAAATAGGGCGGCTGCCGATTGGCGTGCGCGATACCATGTCGAGCACGTCACGTTTGCACAGTCATACTTTGCACGGTCATACTTTGTCTTGAGACCATTGCTCCGGGGATGACTCCCGTACTCTAAGCTGGATCTTCGCATTTCAATTGCCTCCAGTTGGATTGGATCGAACAAGAGTTGACTCGCACGGCTTCGAAGCCGTGCGAGTGGCTAAAACTGGGAGCGGTTTGGGCGGACCATGTGGTCCGCCCAAATTGTAGTTATGCATTCCTTGTTGGATCAGGCATCCATCAATCGTCCTAGCGTCCGAGCAAGGGGATGAACATCATCTCCTCACTAGTTGGCACAGGTTCGTCGTCTGGGTTGACGGTGATGGTGACGGTGGCGATGTTGGAGTCGGCGCTGCCATCATTGGCTTTGTAGGTGAAGCTGTCCACACCGCTATAGTTCGCGGCTGGTGTGTATATGAAAGATCCGTTGGCGCTAAGCGTGAGTGTGCCATGCGCCGGATCGCTGACCTTGACTGCCGAGAGCGTGTGACCGTCAAGGTCGTTATCGTTGCTCAATATACCGGGGGCGGCGATGTTGAGCTGTGTGCCTTCATCAACGCTGTAACTGTCGTTGGTGGCAGTAGGTGGATTGTTGGCAAGGCCAACTGAAATGGTGACGGTGGCAACGTTCGAGTCGGTGCTGCCATTGCTGGCTTTGTAGGTAAAGCTATCGGGTCCGGTGTAGCCAGCATTGGGAGTATAGACGAATGAACCGTTGGCATTGAGCGTGAGCGTGCCATGTGCCGGATCACTCAGCTTGACCGCTGTGAGGGTATTGCTGCCAGGGTCAGTGTCGTTGCCCAACACACCCGGTGCCACGATGCTTAGCACAGTGTCCCCGTTGACGCTGTAGCTGTCATTCGTGGCGGTGGGTGTGTTATCTACGGGGCCAACCGTGATGGTGACCGTGGCGACATTGGAGTCGGCACTGCCATCATGAGCGCGATAGGTGAAGCTATCTACGCCGGTGAAGTTGGCCGCGGGAGTATAGACAAACGAACCATTGGCATTGAGCGTGACTGATCCATGTGCCGGATCGCTCACTTTGACTGCCGTGAGTGGGTTCCCATCAAGGTCGGTGTCGTTGCCTAATACACCGGGTGCTGGAACGGTGAGTACGCCGTTCGCTACAACGATGCCATTATCGTTGGCAGCGCTTGGTATGTCGTTGACAGAATTGACCGTGATAGTAACGGTGGCAACGTTCGAGTCAGCAATGCCATCGTTTGCTTTGTAAGTAAAACTATCCACGCCGTTGAAGTTGGCCGCGGGAGTATAGACAAACGAACCATCGGCATTGAGCGTGACCGATCCATGTGCCGGCTCGCTCACCTTGGCTGCCGTGAGTGGGTTCCCATCAAGGTCGGTATCGTTGGCTAACAGCCCAGAAGCAGTGGCGACGTTTAGGCTTGTGTCTTCGTCCACACTGTAGGCATCGTTTGCACTCGTTGGTGGCGTATTGGCTACCGCCCCGGTGGTATAGGTGATATGGAGGAAAGGGGCATTGGCGCTGTTGCCATTGAAGGAGAAGGCGCGACGCATGCCACTGCCAGTAATGATCATCGCCAGCGAATTGCCGTTATTCCATCCCGGTCGATTGATAATCTCCTGAATGATAGGAGTAATGTCGGGCGTCCTTTGGCTAGCTCCGGCCTCGAATGCTGTAGACCAATGGGGAGGTTGCCACTTTACAGACGTAATGGTCGTGGCGCGGGACGATATATTAAAT
>CAMPHP010000843.1 GCA_946885925.1 uncultured Litorilinea sp. | reverse complement strand
CTGGGTAGCACGGTTGAGCAGAGAGACCCTTCCAGGGTGACAGAGCCGCGCGCCTGTCATGCCGTAGGCATCTCTCTGGGCCAACGTGGGCAGAGAGACCCCTGCGGGGTGACAAGGCACGTTGGTCTGTCATGCTGGAAGCATCTCTCTGCCAACCACCAGAGCAGAGACCCCTTGCAGGGTGGCAGCGCGCTTTGCTCTCGTGATGGCGAAAACTTGCCTACTTCCTGGGATGCACCCCAGCGTTTCAATTCGATTGACGATAGCCGCCGCGGATGATAGGATAGGTCTAGCCTCCCCCCACTCTGGACCACACCAGGAGTTTTTACGATATAGTACACTATAGGTACACTGCCTAGTAGGTATTCTGCCTATTTTGTCATTTCACACACGAGGAGGTCTCATGCTCCTACTCCTAGCTATTGTACAGAGCGAAGATGCTCCCGATTTAGCCAAGAAACTGATGGATCAGGGGTTGCGTCTTACGCAAATCAACTCAAGCGGCGGCTTTTTTGCGGCTGGCAGCGTTGCCCTTCTGCTCGGCATTGAGGAGGCGCAGTATGATGCAGTGATCAAAGCAATTGTCGATACTTGCAAGACGCGCACAAAGCATATTAGCGCTGTTGCTATGCCGGAACCAACGTTCTTCTATTTTACTCCAGTGGAAGTGGAAGTGGGTGGGGCCATCGTCTTTACCGTTCCGGTCGAGCGATATGTACCGCTGCCACACAGGTTAGTCTCGGAGGTGACTGGTATGAGCAGTACAGGCGTGGGCGATGTTGGCATGAATGATGGGGAAACAGGCGCGGAGAACGTGCCACAGGCTGAATTGCCCGCAGATGGACAAGCAAAAGGAGAGAGCAAACGGATGAAACTGGTCGTTGCCATTGTGCAAGGCGAAGACGCCGATGCTGTGATTCGTGCTTTGCTGGCTGCTGAGCATCGTTTGACACGCATCAACACGACAGGCGGCTTTTTGCGCCGGGGCAATGCAACGCTCTTGATCGGCGTCCAGTCGGGTCAAGTAGACGAGGTGATCAATTTGATCCAGTCTGCCACTCGCCACCGTAGTGAATCCTCTCCTATCGAGAAGGGAATTCCTGAGTTCGCTGCGACCGTGTTTGTGCTGGATGCGTCTCACTTTGTCCGCATCTGATCAAATTTCTGCCCACTTTGATGCCTAGCTAAACAGCCTGTATCAATCAGTTTCTATCGTTTGCTTTCTCTCCTGGCTAGCGACTCTACATAATCTCTTCGCGTCTATTGCGCCTGCTTGGCAACGGGCTCACCCAATGTCTGCATCAAGCGGTTGGCGTTGGCAAACATTGCAACAGCATGGGTCAGATCAAGGATCTCTAGGTCACTTAAGCCGATCTCACGTAGAGGCACTAGATCGTCCGCGGTCATTTTGGTCGGTGCAAGCGTGAGCTTGGCTGCATAATCCACGATTGCACGCTCGCGCGGTGGCAGATCTGTTTCTACGCCTTGATCCAAAATGCTCTGGATAAGCTCCGGCTGTTTAGTGAGTTGAGCATAGCGCTGGCTGTGTACCGAGGCGCAGTAGGGGCAGCCGTTGATGCGCGAGACGGCGACGGTGGACAATTCGCGATCAGAACGCGGCAAGCCTTTTGGGCTATACATGACTGCGTTGAAAAGGCGCGAGCGTTGTCGCAGTGCCTCAACATCGTGTACCAATAGCAAGTAGTAGGGCGATGTCTTGGCGCGCGAGTTACTCTCCTCGAGCACTGTGACCTGTTCGGGTGTCGCCTTCTCGATCTCTACAGTCTCCAGCCAAGCATCCCACCCTAACTCGTCGAGCGTAAAGCCAATTTTCGATGTTGTCATGATCCCTCCGCCAACAACTGTAGCCCAGCTAATGTACGTACCTGGAAGCTTAGAAAAGCAATCAATTGGGAAATTGTAACAATGTCGGCCGCGCTTAGGCCATGTGCCTGTAGTTCGGCCAGATGGGCTTGTGTCGCAACGCTTGGATCCTGGGTCAGCCGGTCAACGTGCTGGAGAAGGGCAATTGTGCGTGACGAGAGTGGCGCGCCAGGGGAAAGAGCCTCAGTCGCCTCAACAATCTCGGCGGGTGCGCTCAATCGCGCCAGGTAGGCGCGGTAATGTTCGACTAGCGGCGCACTCTCTTCTAGGCGCGCGACCCGCAGCGCGATCAGTCCACGCTCAAGACGACTGACGCTGGAGTCGTCGGCTGGCTCAAGCAAGGCATTGTAATAGCCCTGGATATGGCGTGTAATATCTGCACGCTGGGCGCGCAACTCGCTTATAGGCGAGCCTGGTTGTATGCCCACTAGCTCATCAAGTAGATCCGGCGCGGCGCTATGGATGGCGCTCGCCTGTGCTTCACTCATTGTCTACGTCCTTTCACGTACTTTATTTACCTTTATTAACTTGGTTTACCCAAGTTATGGTTTACCTAACTCACGTTACGCACGAGTAGAAGTTAGCTACTTATGCTCTCTTGCACGGGTTGTTGCTGGTGTGGCTGCCAACCTAGTGCGGGTGCAATTTGTGTGGCAATCTGCTCGAACATGCGCAGTGCGCGGTCGAGCGATGGCATGGCTGGCTTGAATTGCAATATGAGGTCAGTTGCATAGGGCAAGACCTGATCTGCCAACAAAAATTCAACAATCTCATCAGGATGACCATAGGCAATGGTCATCTGCTGGCAATAATCTTCCAGCGACAATCCGGCTGGCAATTGTCCTTGTTTGACCAGCCCCTGAATATGGCCCGC
>CAMPHP010000842.1 GCA_946885925.1 uncultured Litorilinea sp. | reverse complement strand
CTGTACATTAGATGCATTGGCTCATGGTGCTAGGGCAATTACGTACTTTCTCGTTCTGGTGTCAACACCGTGACGCGCGCGGGGCGCAGTACTTGTCCATCAAACATATAGCCATTTTGCACAACTTCGGCCACTGTCGGTTGGTCAACGTTTCCGGCTTCCGTGCCGATGGCCTCGTGAATTAGAGGATCAAAGGGCATTCCTGGTTCCACATCAATGCGGTTGACGCCTTCCTGTCGCAATACAGCCTCCAATTGCTGCAATGTCGCCTGCACGCCTGGCCGGAGGGGATCTCCTTCCTTCGCGTGTGCCAACGCTCTCTCCAAATTGTCAGCGACCTCTAGCAGGCGAAGATAGAGGCTGCGTAGTCGCTGGTTGGTCCGCTGCGTTGCCTCACGCTCAGCCTGCTTGCGCGTGTTCTCGATGGCGGCAGCAGCGCGCAGATACTTATCGCGCAATTCTTCGTTTTGCTGCCGAAGATCAGCGATGATCGCGTCATAATCCTCTACGGTCCTCGTCTGTTGCTGCTCGAATGAGGTTTCGTCTGTGTTCATTGCATCCTCAAATCCTAGAAAGGGACAAATTGCCGATCACGAGTCCGTGCATCGCCGAAACTCGCGCCCAAACTCGTGATCGAAGCAATTGCCCTTATCTCCTCCATACTCACTATGTTAACTCACTATGTTACTCGCTATGTCACTCACTAAGTTTCGGTATACTCACCCTCGATCACATCGTCGGGATTCGTAGTGCCCGCAGCTCCTTGACCATTACCACCAGCCGTTTGCTGTTGTGCGTACACCTGCTGGCTAAGCGCGCTAGCCATCTGTTGCAAAGTCTCAGTGGCTTGCCGGATGCGGGCCACGTCATCGCCCTCCATAGCAGCCCGTGTATCGTTGATCTGCGCTTCAATCCGCATGCGCTCGGATTCCGGCAGTTGGTCGCCTATCTCTCGCAGCGCCTTCTCAGTCTGGTAGATCACCGAATCAGCCGCATTACGTGCATCAATCAACTCGCGACGACGACGATCCTCCTCAGCGTGCTGTTGCGCCTCGCGGACAAGTCGTTCCACGTCCTCTGGTCTCAAGCTCGTTGTGGCGGTAATCGTGATCTTCTGCTCCTTACCAGTAGCGCGATCCTTGGCTGATACGTTTAGAATGCCGTTGGCATCAATATCAAAGGTAACCTCAATCTGGGGCACACCGCGCGGTGCGGGTGGGATGCCCTCCAGGCGAAACTGACCGAGTAGCATATTCTCTGCCGCGATTTCCCGCTCTCCTTGATAGACCTTAATATCCACCGCGGTTTGGTTATCCTCGGCAGTCGTGAATACTTCTGTCTTGCGTGTTGGGATTGTAGTGTTGCGTGGGATCAAGACGGTCATCACGCCACCAAGTGTCTCCACCCCCAGCGACAACGGTGTCACGTCAAGCAGCAACACATCCTTGACTTCGCCTGCGAGCACACCAGCCTGAATCGCTGCGCCAATGGCTACCACCTCATCGGGATTCACACCGCGGTGAGGCTCTTTGCCATTGGTCAGTTTGCGCACTAAATCCTGTACCATAGGCATACGTGTAGATCCACCGACCAACACAACCTCGTCAATGTCATTGGCTGTCAGCCCAGCATCCTTGAGCGCGCGTTCAAATGGTGGGACGCAGCGCTCGAGCAGATCCTCAGTCATTTGCTCAAACTTGGAGCGGCTCAGCCTCATTTGTAAATGCTTGGGTCCAGAGGCGTCGGCGGTGATGAAGGGCAAGTTAATCTCTGTCTCGGTGACAGTAGACAGTTCGATCTTGGCCTTCTCAGCCGCCTCGCGCAAGCGTTGCAGTGCTTGGCGATCCTGGCTCAAATCGATACCCTGCTCCTTACGGTATTCATCAACCATCCAGCGCACAATCCGTTCGTCCCAATCATCACCCCCAAGATGGGTGTCGCCATTCGTAGCCCTGACTTCAATCAACCCCTGGCTGACTTCGAGGATCGAAACATCAAAGGTGCCGCCGCCCAAGTCAAAGACCAAGATTGTCTCATTCTCTTTCTTGTCCAAACCATAGGCCAGCGCGGCAGCCGTTGGCTCATTGATAATGCGGACCACTTCCAACCCAGCGATTGTGCCAGCATCTTTGGTCGCCTGGCGCTGGCTATCGTTAAAATAGGCTGGCACTGTAATGACCGCCTGATTCACTGTCTCACCCAGATATGCCTCGGCATCGCGCCGGAGCTTTTGCAGCACCCTGGCGCTGATCTCTTGGGGAGTGTAAGTCTTGCCAGTCGCCGGAACCAGCACGCGTACATCTCCCTCCGGACCTGGAACGACCTTGTAGGAGACCATCTTGCGTTCTTCCTCGACCTCATCATAGCGGCGGCCAATGAAGCGTTTGATCGAATGGATCGTGTTTTCGGGGTTTATAATTGCCTGACGCTTAGCGAGTTGCCCAACAAGCGTCTCACCCTTGGGCGTGAATGCGACAACAGATGGACAGAGGTGGCTACCTTCGGCGGTGGGGATCACCACCGGCTCACCATTTTCTACAACTGCGACGACACTGTTGGTGGTGCCAAGGTCAATGCCTATAATCTTCGCCATCATCAAATCTCCCATGTCTCTAATCTACGACTTCAACCTACTACTTCATCAATTCGCATCCTTCGCTTGTTAGCGAGCGTTGCCTCAATGAACGTAACTTCAGTACCGTTACTTCAGTACCGTTACTTCAGTAAATGTTACAGAAGTACATCTTGCTTTCTTGTGTATCAAAT
>CAMPHP010000841.1 GCA_946885925.1 uncultured Litorilinea sp. | reverse complement strand
AGGTAGACGCAGGCTTTAGTGGACGCCAAGCGATTGATAACTTGGTAGATTAGCCTGTATATTGCTGGCGCAAATCTGAGGAGAGAAGATGTCCGAATTTGATCATGGAACAGTTCTGTCTGATGCCCCTTTGGAAGAACGCATTCAGGCTGTATTGGATGGCTATCGACCCACGCTCTATATGGATGGTGGCGATGTGCAGTTGCTCCGAGTGGATGAGAAGGGCATTGCACACGTTAAAATGCTCGGCGCATGTATTGACTGCCCCATCAGCTTATTGACGATGAAACTAGGTATTCAGCGCTTGCTCAAGGAAAATTTCAGCGAGATCCGCGGGGTCAACGCCATCACAGATCTTGATGTTTCGGCGCTTTATAACCGTAGTGTGGATAAAGTCTAAATTTCAAGGAACATTTTTTATGTCCAACCCTTATGGTGCAGCAGAAATCTCGGTGCAAGATGTTGCTGCCAAAGTAAAAGCGGGTGAACAATTTGTTTGGCTGGATGTGCGCGAACCAAATGAATTAAGCGCAGCAGCCATTGCCAATGAGTTAGTGGTCAATGTACCAATGAGCGAGTTGGCGCAAAAGCAAATCGCAGCTCTCCCACCCAATGCCGAGGACAAAGATGCCGAGATTGTGGTCTTCTGCCATCACGGCATGCGCAGCGCCCAAGTGGCAGCATGGCTACAAGGACAAGGCTGGACCAACGTAGTCAGCATGGAAGGCGGTATTGATGCGTGGGCCAAGCAAATTGATGGCAGCGTTGGCTTGTATTAAGTACGAAATATAGCACTGGCTAATTTTTATAAAATCTTTCATAATAATTTTGGACAATCATTAGGGCCGTGTTAGAATTCGGCTCACGTTGAACTTACCATGTCCGGAAAATTTCGTGTGTTCGTGCCTGCGCCTGTGCAGCAACTCAACACCAACCGTTGCCAGTAACTGGTGAACTTTAGCTGGTAATATCAGGTCAAGGAGGCATCACCTGTGCGTGTAGCATTGATCAATCCCCGCTTCCGACTTCCCATCGACACTCGTACAACAGCCCATTTAGGCTTAGCCTATTTGGCCGCGATGAGTGAAAGGCGCGGAGATGAAGTCATCATCTTCGATGCTGATGTGGAAAAGGAGTCAGTAGCTGAGTTTGTCCAGCGTTTTCGTCCACACATCGTCGGCATCACCGCCAACACACCCCAAGTCAAACAAGCTTGGCGTACAGCGCGCATGATTAAGGAAGTCCACGACTGTCCGATTGTGCTCGGCGGGCCGCACGTCAGCGTACTCCCAGAGGAAAGCTGCGAAAAGCCCTATGTGGATATTGTCGTGCGCGGCGAAGGTGAAGAAACGTGGGTTGAACTCTGTGAACTTCTGGAAGCGTACCTGAAAGATCAGCCCGAGTATCACACCGAAGCATTCATGCATCCTGAAAATGAGATTTTCAAGGGCTTCTTGGGCATTAGCTATAAGACAAGCGACGGGCAGATCCACAACAACCCTGACCGAACACCTATCGCTGACCTAGACAGCTTGCCGTGGCCTGCATACCATCTCTTCAAGATGGATCGCTACACCAACTTGCAGCCCGCAACAGACCATGTCGATGGTGCGCGCAGTTTTAGCATCATGACTAGCCGAGGCTGTCCCTATCGCTGCACCTTCTGCAGCCAGAGTATTATGCCGATCAAATGGCGCAGTCGCAGCCCGGAGAGCGTGCTGGCGGAATGGCGACATTTGGTAGAGGATCTGGGCGCACAGGAGATCGGCGTACTTGATGACAGTGCCAACATCCGCATCAAGCGGCTCGAAGAAATCGCCACCGCTTTGATTGAGCAGAAGCTAAATCATGTGCCATGGATCTTTGTCAATGGCATCCGCGCTAATCTGGCAAGTAAGGAAATATTGTCCCTGCTCAAGAAGGCCGGTCTGAAACGTACCGCCTTTGGTGTCGAGAGTGGCGATCCAGAGATTCTACGCAGCATTGACAAGAAGGTTGATCACGATACCATTCGCCAAGCGTTCCGCAATGCCAAGGAAGTTGGGCTAGAGACCATCGCCTTTATGATCATCGGTCTGCCGGGTGAAACGCGTGAGACCATGCAAAGAAGTATTGACTTTGCCATCGAACTCGACCCGGTCATTGCCAACTTCTCCATGATGACTCCCTATCCTGGCACAAAAGTCTATGAGATCATCAAACGCCAGGGGCGCTTCTTGATTAATGACTGGGAAGATTATGTCTTTTTCGAGCAGAAGGCGCGCTATGAAATGGGCGAGATGACTGCCGAGTTGGTCGAGGAGATGTACCGCAAGGCATATCGCCAATTCTATCTACGCCCTTCGCCGATCTTACGCCGGTTAAAGACCAAGGATTTCTGGCAGAATCTGCCGCGCAATATGCGTATTGCCATGAACACCTTCCTACCCAAGAAGGAAAAGACCGGATTGCGCAAGGCCGTTGAGGCGGAAGGGGCAATCTAGCTATGGTAGACCTGGCCCCAGACGCGCTGCCACTGGCGTGCAATCTTGCGGCGCTTGACGCAGCAGAGCGCAAACAGCATGGCATTGTGACCGAACACTTGCTATCCACAGTTGTAGACGTGCGCGAGCTAGCCAATGGCTATGCATTTGGTTGTCGCCACGACGATACACTCTGGATGACAGCTGCACAATTTGTGGATCGCGAACGCCGTTGCTGCCCTTTCTTTACCTTTGGGCTTGAGTTGGATAACCAGACCAATACCGTCTGGTTACGGTTAACAGGACCAGAG
>CAMPHP010000840.1 GCA_946885925.1 uncultured Litorilinea sp. | reverse complement strand
CACTATTACAGCAATAACAATATGCACTATTCCTATCTGAATCGTGGCATCTATATTGATCAGGTGAAATCGTGGTTTGAAGTATTTCCGCAAGAACAAATCTTGGTGCTGAAGTCAGAGGAGTTCTTTGCCAACACAGCTTCCGTCATGAGCCAGGTCCATCAGTTTTTGGGTGTGCCGCATGTGGAAACTGTGAAAATGGAACGGCATAAATCATTCCCCTATCCAAAGATGGACCAGATGCTACGCCAACGGCTGCTTGAACACTTCGAGCCTTACAATCAGCAGCTGTTCGATTATTTGGGAAGGGACTTTTGCTGGAGCTAAGCAAAGGAATGCAATCATGTTTGCCATAGTTTTAGCTGGTGGGGTTGGAACGCGTCTCTGGCCGCGTAGCCGTCAATCTCGCCCCAAGCAATTTAGTGATATTACCGGCTGCGGTCGCACCATGCTTCAGTCCACGGTGGACCGGCTGGAGGGTCTTGCTGGGGACGATCAGATCTACATTATTACGGGCCAGCAGTATGTCGAGTTGGCAAGAGAGCAGGTGGCACAGATTCCACCTCATAACGTAATTGCTGAACCCTGCGGGCGCAACACTGCCCCGGCAATTGGGTTGGCCTGTATCCATCTGCGCCGCCAAGGTACGGATGGCGTTGTAGCCGTGCTGCCAGCCGACCATGCGATCCAGGACGTAGCGCAATTCCAAAGGGCCATGCGCCGCGCCGAACAGGCAGCGCAGGAGGGATATCTCGTCACGCTGGGGATCGAGCCATCCATGCCCCACACGGGATATGGCTACATCAAACGTGGGGCGGCAGGTGTTCTAAATGGCAACGGTGAGCTGCCGGTCTATGCTGTAGACCATTTCCTTGAAAAGCCGGATTTGGCGACAGCGCAGCGTTTCTTGACCGAGGGGGGCTATTACTGGAACGGCGGCATTTTTGTCAGCCGGATCGATCGCATGCTTGACGAGTTTGCCCGGCAAATGCCGGAGTTGTATGAACGGCTGGAACAGATCGAGGCGGTCTTGGATGATCCTGCCAAAAGCGCGCAGGTGCTTGCTGAAATTTGGCCGGCTATGCCTGACATCAGCATAGATTATGGAGTTATCGAAGGAGCCAAGCAAGTGGCGGTGGTTCCTCTCCAGGCCGGATGGAACGATGCAGGCAGTTGGGATGCGTTGGATCAAGTCTTGAGCGGCGACGAGAGTTCCAATGTTCAGGTAAACGGCGACATGCTTTTGCTTGAAAGCAAAGGGAACATCGTTTATGGCGACAGTCGTTTTGTGGCCCTCGTCGGTGTCAGCGATCTCGTGGTTGTTGATACAGGTGACGCTTTGCTCATCGGGCACAAAGCACAAATACAGCAGGTGAAGAATGTGGTCGAGCATCTTCGCTTGCGCAACCGCGCAGAGCTTCTCTAGCGTAGCACGGCACTTTGGAATTGTAAGAGAGCGTTGAGCTACTTGACGAACGAACTTTGTGAAGAACCTCATTGCAGGAGGGACATATGATCTCATTTTCGGAAGCCACGAATCAGATACGGCAAAGCCAGCCTGGCGAGCATCAAGGAACAGATGGAACTGCTACGCCTGCTGTAGAAACATCGCCACAACTTGCGAACTCGGTCCCCGTCCCGGTTACTGTTGTCGTGTGCGCTCGTAATCGGGGCAGCATGATAGGACGTTGCCTTGATTCTGTGATACGCGCCAATCCAGCTGAGATTATTGTCGTTGACGGCAATTCAACGGATGAGACGGTAGCAGTTGCGCGCGCAAAGGGCGTGACTGTGTTATCTGACAATGGCACTGGTCTGGGCGCAGCGCGGCAACTTGGAGCAAGCGCAGCCAAAAATGAATATGTGGTCTTTGTTGATACCGACGTTGTGGTCGAGCCGGAGACATTGCAGCTGCTGCTGGATGAGGCAAAGGAAGAAAACTACGATGCCCTGCAAGCTGAGCTACGGACCTTGTCGGGGAAACCTACCTATTGGCAGGGGGCTGAACGCTGGCGGCGAGAAGTCCAGATGCGTAAGGGGGTTGCTGCCGTCTTGGGCTGCCAGATAACGCTTGTCCGCAAAGATCTCCTCCTGACAGTTGGCTTTGATCCTGCGTTCAAGGGAGCTGCCGAGGATGCCGATTTTTGCTTCCGAGCGCGCGCAGCAGGCGCGGTGGTTGCACACAGCGCCAGAGCCGTCGCCTATCATGAAGATCGGGGCACGCTGGCTGACTTTGTTGAGCAAAAAATATGGCATGGCCGCGGTCTTGCGCGGATGATTACCCGTTATGGTCGCCAGTATTTGAACCGAGCCGCAGAGCAAGTGGATGCACACGTGGGCGCAACCAAGATCAATGCGCGGTACTTACCCTATCTATTGGTAAGCTGGAGCTTTACAGCTTTGGGCGTGGCTTTGGAATCGATGCGCCTTGCGCGTGATTCTGCGCTACGCCAGCGTCTAACGTCAGTGCAAGGCGCATCCGTGCAAAGCGCATAGGACTACGCAAATCTATGTTGAGAAACCTCGCCGTAGCCAATGTTGTTTCCGTTGATAAATTAATACATCATGTACGGCTACCTCTCTACCGGAATGCCTATGCCTTGATGATTAGTACCGCAGCTACTTCTGGACTTGGGCTGCTCTACTGGATTATTGCCGCTCGTTACTACCCGCCCGACGCGGTTGGGTTGAACGCAGCAGTGGTGTCTATGCTAACTTTTCTAGCTGGAGTAGCCCAACTTCCCTCGATGAATGCCATGCTGCGTTATATTCCAG
>CAMPHP010000839.1 GCA_946885925.1 uncultured Litorilinea sp. | reverse complement strand
CTTCCAGGTCGTCGGGTTGGACTCCTGCCCATAGATGGAAAGGTCAAAACGGCTCCCCCCGTGTGCCTCCACAAACTTCTCCGACTGCACAAACATACCGCCCGACCCGCAGCAGGGGTCATAGACGCGGCCGCGGTATGGCTCCATCATCTCGACCAGCAGCCGCACCACCGACTGGGGCGTATAGAACTCGCCGCCGCGCTTGCCCTCGGCAGCGGCAAATCGCTCTAGGAAATATTCAAAGGCGCGGCCAATCACATCTTTGGCCTTTTGCGCTCTGCCCTCCAGCCGGATCGAGCTAATGTGGTCAATCAACTCGCCAAGCCGCTGTTTGTTGAGCGTGGGCCGCGCATAATCCTTGGTCAACACCCCCTTGAGCGAGGGGTTGGCCTGCTCCACAGCATCCATCGCCGTGTCAATCAGTTGGCCGATGGTGGGCTGCTTGGCGTTGGCCTGTAGCACTGACCAGCGCGCTTCGGGCGGCACCCAGAAGATATTCTCGGCGGTGTATTCGTCGCGATCTTCAATGACGTGATAGCGTTCGCGCTCCTCCTTGATATAGTAATCGCTGTTCTCGTCGGCGCTCCAGAGCTTCAACTGCTCATAGCGCTCCTGGAAGGCGTCGGAGATGTACTTGAGAAAGAGCAGGCCGAGCACGACATGCTTATATTCGGCGGCGTCCATGTGGCCGCGCAACAGATCCGCCGCGGCCCACAGCTTATTCTCAAAGCCGAGGTTGGCGGCAGAGCCAGGGGTGGGATTTGACATAGGGTTCATCTTCTTCGGATATGGAACTTTGTTGACGATAGGGCAAGGCTCAAGCGGCTGTCAACAAAGCCGAATTAATCTATCAATGCTGTTAGTCTATCACCTTTTAGTGTATCACGTTTTAGTGTATCACCTTTATGAGGCAGGCACATGAGGCGAATGATGGAGCGTGTTCACGTTGTACTCAATGGAGTTTGCTTGAGGTGCTGAAATGGGATGCAGTATAGCCTTGCACGCAGCCACCGTCAAACTGCCGTGGAAATCGCTGTCATGCCGTGTCCAGGGCGCGGCAGAGGCAGAGAGGCCCCTGCGCGCCCTGGGGGCACGTTGGTCTGTCATGTGGTAGAATCCATAAGCCTGCTTCGTCCGAGCCTGCCCGCGTCGTTGTAGCAAGATTCGCAAGGAATGTGAGATGATGATCCGCACTGCTCAGATGGAAGATGCGCCAGGGATGGCCCGTGTGATTGTCGATACCTTTCTATCGGCGCACCAGGGCATGATCTCGGAAGAGGAAATGAGATGGCGCAAAGAGGAGTGGACTTACGAAGTATCGGCACGCAGTTGGAGCGAGTCGCTGCGTGAGATTGCCGACGGTACCAGCCCCCGCTCCTGTATCTATGTTGCTGTGGACGACTCGGGGGAAGTTGTGGGCTTGGCAGATGCTGGCCCTGTGGAGTCTGCCGAAAATACCGGCGAGATTAACATTCTCTATGTGCGCGAGAGCCACCAGGGCCAGGGCATTGGTCGCGCCCTTGTTCAAGCGGTCGCCGCCCACCTAGCGCAAATGGGCATGACCACGCTGCACATTGGTGTGTTAAAGGCCAACACACCAGCCCGCGGCTTCTATGAAGCACTCGGCGGGCGCGTGGTCGAAGAACGTGTGTTTGAGGAAGGAGGTCGCTTCCCAGAGCCAGGCGTAATCTATGAGTGGGCAGATACGCGTTTGCTGATTGCTTCCTAAACTACGTTATACCCCATTTCGCGCAGAGCCTTACGTATGTAATCGCTGCGTACATCACCATCTGCCTTGATACGCGGCGATTTTCCATCTGATAAGATTCGGGTGCGCGGCACCCGAATTTTGCCTGCACCGCGAAAGGGTACAGGCCCCCCTTCCATATACCACTCCGGATCAGACACTACCGACTTGCGGCTCTTGTCGTGTTTGCTCATAGGATTCCTTGCATTCCTTCAGACAGTCACCAATTCATTCAATCACTCACTCGTTACGAGCTATCGCCGCCCTTGATTCCAGATGGGGCATACGCGTTTCAATAGCTCCTAATTACAGCACGCTTTCTGTTTTACGTCAGTAAGCGATGTTCACGTGAGATCTAGAATCTATCCTTTTCTATATCCTCCCCTATACCCCGGCATCTATTTTTGTCCTGTGTTCCTTGATACACTGACAGGTGTACGACAACACGTATACAACCTCGGCACTTAACACGTGGTTTGCCTCCGTAAGACGATAGTACGATTCCTCGAGAACAGGATGCAGCAATGGCGGTGAAAAGAGCGCCGAAGCAAGGTGCCTACTACGTAATTCGTGGCGCAGAGTACGATATCTGGTGGGCCTGCCAGTACGACGATGTATGGATGCTACGCAGGGTCAATGCCCAGGGTTATATTCTTCTCACAGATGAAGAGTTAATCGAGGTAGACCGCTGGGGCAATCGAATCGAAAGCTCCGAGTGGGAGAACGAGCGTGAGCTAGACATCGCCGCGGCAGCGCAGGCCGAAGAATGGCGCATCAACGCAGTCGCCAGCGCGCTACTGCGGGATGTGAATATTCGCTTCGCCTAGTTGGTGGCGGATATAGACCAATTCTCCCTCATGCTTCTAGAAGCACACTCCCCTAACGAACCCTGGTGACAAGCATATGATCACCATTCAGCCCTTGCTGACAGAGAGGGTTATATGGCACCCCAAACAGTAAGAGAGATTCTAGGTGACGTGCCCAGCATGGATGTCCGCTGGGACTCTTTAGAGACACTAGATCCTAGC
>CAMPHP010000838.1 GCA_946885925.1 uncultured Litorilinea sp. | reverse complement strand
GAGATCGGCTGGGTAGGTACATTCAAGCCTCTGATTGTGCCGAACTTCCTCGGCACAGCCTTCTTCATTTTCTTGCTACGCCAATTTTTCCTCTCTATCCCTCTTGATTTATCAGATGCTGCTCGCATTGATGGCGCAAGCGAGTTTGGCATTTTCTCGCGGATTGTGCTGCCCCTCGCCAAGCCCGCGCTGGCTACGGTAGCTCTCTTCACATTTCTCTACGCATGGAATGATTTCCTTGGACCGCTGATCTTCCTGAATGACGGCAGCAAGTACACCCTGGCTGTGGGTTTAGCGGCTTTTCGAGGTCAAAACCGGACGCAGTGGGATCTGATGATGGCTGCGGCTACGGTCGTCACAATGCCGATTGTCATCCTCTTTTTCTTCGCACAAAAACAGTTTATCCAGGGGATTACCTTGACTGGCATGAAGGGATAGCGACCAACGCGAAGTAACCTCAAATCGCCGCACTCCCTCTCCGTCCTGCCACTGGAAGGTGAAATTTTTCGTGTTGACAGCTTCGCAATAGATGTGCTATATGAAGAGGTGAAGTTGCCCGCGTGGTGTTAAGCCAGATGGTTCTGGCTGGCTCCGGCGCAAGACGTCACTCCTCAGCAACGTCGTTCAGCCGCCATTTGCTTTTATGCCCAAACGTTTCTCGGTACTATCCCTCGCAGTCTTCCCTAGCTTGAGCCATTAGGAGGTCATGCATGAGTATATTGGACCGCAAGACGAGTCGCCGTGAACTGCTGCAATTGACTGCCACCGCTGCGCTGGTAACAGCTACCAGTACCCTCGTGAGTGCTTGTACAGCAGCCGTTGCGCCCACGCAGGGCGAGGGGCAATCTCCTGCTCAAGAAGGGGCCACCATTACGTACTGGGATTGGTGGTCTATGACAGCCGGACCATCAGGGCGCATGTTTGAGGCACTGCCCAGTGCGTTTGCAGAGGTGGAACCTACTATTCAACTTGAACTGCAAAACGTCCCCTTTGACGAATACTTTACCAAATTCTTAGCTGCCCACGCGGCTGGTGATGTACCAGATGTCATGCACAGTTCAGTAGACTGGGGCCGCTCTTTCTTTGACCGAGGGGCGATTTTGGATCTTACTCCCTTTATTGAGACAACACCCAGCATGGCCCGCGATCAGTTCCTTCCTGGCGCTCTCCACCAAGCCACGAAAGGAGCAGCCCAATACGGCGTTCCCGGTGAAGGCCCCGACCATGACACTATCTTCTACAATGTGGACTATTTCGCAGAAGCCGGGTTGCCGACCGAACTGGAAGAGGTGATGAACTGGACCTGGAGTGACTTTACTGAGGCAGCCACAACGCTTACAGTCAGGGACGCCAATGGTCAAGTAAGCCGCTCCGGCTTTCTCGTACCAGTCCCGGGCCATCATCAGATGGCATACTGGGCAGGCTGTCAAGGGGGATCATTCTATAACGAAGATGAGACTGGGGTTGCCTTCCATGAGAACAACGCCGCAGTCGATGGTCTAAACTGGTGGCTTGAGTTGCAGGAAAAGGCTTCGCAGCCACTCACTGCGGAGCGACAGGATTTCCAGCAGTTTCTACAAGGCACCACCGCCATGGCCCAGTCCGGACCGTGGGACTTTGTGCAGATCGCTGAACAGTCACCCGACCTCAATTGGTCGGCCATGCTTATCCCGGCCAAACCTGGGGAAAATGGGCAGATCTCTACATCTATCTGGAACAACATGCTCGTGATGCCCGCCAAGGCACAAAACCAGGAGGCAGGTTGGTCGCTGCTTACCTATTGGTGCGGTCTGGATTGGATGCTGCAGCGGTTGGAAATTGGTAGCTGGATGGCACCACGCAACGACTTCTACGAAACCGCAGAGTACCAACAGGCACTGGAGGGAATGCCAGTTCTGGCGAATGTGCCGTTAGCTTCCGAGGTAGGTACCTCCGTTGCTTTCATCGAGAGCACCGCCATTCAGGCGACAATCAACCCTATCCTAGAAGCGGTCATGCTGGGTGAGCGTGACCCCGAATCAGCCGTGGCGGAGATGGTCGAGAAGTGCAATGAGATCTTGGCGAAGGCCGGATACGGCTGATCGCGAACAGCAATCACTACGGTGGGATTCCATTACCAAGCGCACTTGCGTCTGTAAAGCCGAGTTTCTGGTAGGAACTCGGCTTCTGTCATATTGGTAGCGAAAACGAGCTCTCTCGCACCAGCGAATCGTTGCGGAGGAAAAAGCTGTGGCAACTATTGCTAGTACGCGTCAGCCGGCAGACAGCAGCCGGACGAAGTTGTGGAAACGCCTGAAGAAGAGCTATGCAGCCTATTTCTTTGTAAGTCCGGCTGCGCTACTCATCACAATGTTTTCCTATGTCGCCATCTTTTTCTCACTCTATATCAGTTTCCATGAGTGGGATATCATCACCAATGTTCGTAATTTCAACGGCATAGAGAATTACCGCCGCGCTTTCAGTGATACGCTTGTCCGCACCAGTTTTGGTAATACGCTCTATTATGTGGTCGGGATCGTGCCCTCTATCACGATTGGCTCGCTAATTCTGGCGGTCATGGGCAATCAGGTCCACAAAGGGCGGGCCATTTTTCGCACCATCTACTTTATCCCCACGATCACGCCAGGTGTGGTGACATCTATGCTCTGGATCTGGGTCTTCGAGCCTACTGGCATTATGAACCGGATGTTAGGGCTGGTTGGTATCGTTGGCCCGAACTGGCTTTTTAATCGCGCCCCCGCCAGGCCAGCGATTATCATCATGACCCTCTGGAGTGG
>CAMPHP010000837.1 GCA_946885925.1 uncultured Litorilinea sp. | reverse complement strand
TACGCCTTGGAGCCGGAAGATGTTGTTGCGCCGATGCACCGAGATTTGGGCTGTTACTTTGTGCGTGGCATGGCCCCGCGGCGTATTTTTGCCCAGATGCTGGGCCGTGCTACGGGCGTCAGCGGTGGGCGTGATGTCAATCTGCATGGTGCTGGCGATCTCAACCTGAACATTGTTGGGTTTATCAGCCACCTTCCCCATTCGCTCCCAGTTGCGGTAGGAGTTGCTATGAGCTTTATCTACCGTAAAGAGAAGCGGGTGGCAATGACCTATGTGGGTGACGGTTCGAGCAGCGCTGGTCTTTTTCACGAGTCGCTCAATTTGGCGGCAGTGCATAATGCTCCCTTTGTATTAATTGCCGAGAACAACCAGTATGCCTATTCTACACCCTTACACCAGCAGATGCGCGTGGAAAATATGGCAGACCGCGCGGCTGCGTATGGCATCCCCGGCTTGATTGTGGATGGCAACGATGTGGAAGCCATTTACGCCGTGACCAAGGAAGCTGTGGAGCGGGCACGCGCGGGTGGTGGGCCAACACTAATTGAATGTAAGACCATGCGTATGATGGGACATGCGATCCATGATGGGGCCGAGTATGTGCCGCGCGAATTGTTGGAAGCGTGGGAGAAGCGCAACCCGGTCGAGTTGTTTGAACGTCGCTTGATCGAACAGGGAATTGCTGACCAGGCTGAGATTGACGAGATTAAGCACCGCTGCGACGTAGAGATCGCTGACGCCGTTGAATTTGCCGAGCAGAGTCCGATGCCCGACCCTGAAAGTGTGGCTGAAGGGGTCTATGCTCCCTGATCTGGAACTTGTCTACTCCCACTACGAGTCCCCCTGCGGCTCCCTACTACGAGGTATAAGTTTATGGGCACAACAATTGTAAATGCCAACTATGGATTTGCGGATGTCGAGCGCATAGACCATGAAACACGCGAACTGACCTATCTTGCCGCCATCACCGATGCGCTACGCGAGGAGATGCTGCGCGACCCTAATGTGCTAATCATGGGTGAAGATGTGCAGGGACCATTTGGCGGTGCATTCAAGGTCACAAAAGGGTTGAGCGAGGAGTTTGGTACGGAGCGGGTGCTGAATATGCCACTGGCTGAGTTGGGTTTTGTCGGCGCGGCTACAGGCATGGCGCTGATGGGGTTGCGTCCTGTGATTGAGATGCAATTTGGCGACTTTATTTCGAGCGCCTTTGACAGCATCGTCCAGTATGCGGCAACCAACTACTACCGTTGGAAGGGGGCTGTGCCGTGGGTGATTCGCGCCCCAAGCGATGGCGGGCTGCGGTCGGGACCATTTCATAGCCAAAACCCAGAAGCCTGGTTTGTCCATACGCCAGGGCTCAAGGTGGTTGCTCCGGCGACACCTGCTGACGCCAAGGGATTGATGATCGCTGCCATTCGTGATAACAACCCGGTCATCTACTTCGAGAGCAAGCCGCTCTATCGCTCGCTCAAGGGGCATGTTCCCGCTGGCGATTACGTCGTACCAATTGGTCAAGCCAATACGGCGCGTGAAGGTGATGACATCACCATAATCACCTACGGTGCACAGGTGCATCAGGCGTTGGAGGCAGCGACGAGATTGGTGCAAGAGGGAATCGAGGCGGAAATCCTCGACCTTCGCACGTTGAAGCCGCTGGATGAAGAGGCTATTCTGGCCGCGGTGCGCAAGACGGGCAAGGTGCTGGTTGTGCATAGCGCAACCAAATTGGCTGGTGTAGGGGCCGAGGTGGCAGCGTTGATTTCGGAGCAGGCATTTGAGTGGTTGGATGCGCCCATTGCGCGTCTGGGCGGGCTGGATGTACCTGTGCCTTTTAGTCCACCGCTGGAAGATGCCTACCGCCCTAATGCCGAGAAGATTTACAGGATCGCTGGGGAGTTGGCGCGCTTTTGATTAAGCTGGCAACGCTCTGTTATGTGCGCGAGGGAACGCCAGAGCAGGGCCGTACCTTGATGCTGCACCGCATTAAGAAGGCCAATGATATGCACGCGGGCAAATGGAATGGGTTGGGTGGCAAGCTTGAGCCAGGCGAGACGCCGGAGGAGTGTGCGATTCGCGAGGTGCGGGAGGAAAGCGGGCTGCACATCATTGACCCTGTGCTGCGCGGCATCATCACCTTTCCCCAATTTAACCAAGGCGATGATTGGTACACCTACATTTTTGTGGCAAACCGCTATCGTGGTGAGTTGATTGACTCGAACGAAGGCGTTCTGGCATGGGTGGATAATGACAAGCTGTTTGATCTGAATTTATGGCCGGGTGATCATATTTTTATGAGCTGGCTGGATGGGCATCCTTTTTTCTCTGCCAAGTTTGTCTACACAGCAGGTGAATTGGTAAATTACGAGGTGCTCTTCTATACTCAACCAAATGATGGTTATCCAGCCATCCGGCGTTATCGTGTCGAGGTAGCGACGCAGGGGATAGGAGAAGAACTGCCAACAAGCGAAGCACCCGCTGCTGATTCTACTCCGGTGGCAGAGGCATGGAGCACCTACCGTCCTGAAGACGACACCTATTGCTGGATGTGCGGTGGCCCTGTCGATAAACGAAATTGCAAGATTGTCTGCCTATCTTGTGGATTTATGCGGGATTGCAGCGATCCGTAGGATGTGCCGGTTGCTTGTGTTTCCTCAATCATGGTTGTCCTGTCGTGCTGATGAGGAAGCAAAAAGACCCCTACGCGCCCTGGGCGCACCCGACAGAGCAACGCGTCCGTCATGCCGGTCCCCCCTGTAAGGGTAGGCATCTCTCTGGGC
>CAMPHP010000836.1 GCA_946885925.1 uncultured Litorilinea sp. | reverse complement strand
ATAGAGATTTTGGGCGATGCCGATGAAGTCGCGAACATGCTCTTTGGGTAAGCCGATGCCATCAGCCAGGATGCGAGCCTGATATTCGCGCAGCCCCAAGAAGGGATGGACGGCGACAGTAACAATTTTTTCTGGTGTAGTGGCTGCGACTTGTTCGATCTCAACGCCACCTTCGCTGCTTGCCATGAGCACGACACGGCTGCGAGCACGGTCTAACACCGCGCCGAGATAAATTTCAGTTTTGATATCAGCGGCTTCGTCTACGAGAACTTTCCTGACTGTAAGGCCCTTGATATTCATGCCCAGGATGGAGGTAGCCCACTCTTCGGCCTCATTGGGGGTCTTGGCTAGCTTGATACCGCCAGCTTTGCCACGTCCGCCGACTAACACTTGGCTCTTAATAACCACGGGACCGCCAAGGCGGACAGCGATATCACGGGCTTCGGCGGGTGTGGTGGCAACTTCGCCTCTGGGAATAGGGATGCCATATTTGGCAAATATGCGCTTAGACTGGTATTCGTGTAGATTCAAGGTCGATTCTCCTGAGCGACACATAATGGGTGGATATCTAACGTTTAGTTCAGTAATAACTGTGTAATAGCGATCCTAACTTTATGAATCCTGACTTGCTCACTTGTGGTTATTATGAACCTATTCGCCGCAATTACGTACGATAGGGTTTGAAGATAGAATTGACGCGGCAAAGGCACTTTCTTGAAACGGCGGGTATATTGTAGGACACTATGAGCCCACGCCAGAGGGTATTATAGTCGTCCATTTTCCGAACGGGCAAATCTTATGGCGATTTCCGGCTGTATCTATGTACGAATGGTTTCGCGCTTTTCGTCACCGGGAGTATAATCGCGAGCAATTGGCCTATGAGCAACAGCCTATGAGTGCACGTCCATATCGGTTTTGTCCATATTGTGGCACACAGATGGAGGAACGGCTGGCGTTTCAACAGATACGGCCCGTCTGTCCCGTTTGTGGATTCATCCAGTTTCATGATCCCAAAGTGGCGGTCATTGGCCTGGTGACGTGGGGCGATTTCGTCCTGCTCATTCGGCGCGGTGTGGAACCGATGAAGGGGAAATGGGCTTTGCCGGGCGGCTATATGGATGCGGGTGAGATGCCCGAACAAGCACTGGCACGCGAACTTAGTGAGGAAGTCGGGTTGGAGGTGGAAATCGGTGCACTCTTACAGATCTTCCCAATGGCCGGGCCTGGTGTCGTCAATAGCGGAATTGTATTGGCCTATGGGGTGGTGGCAGAGTTGGATGAGCCGCCGCCTTTGCTTTGTGACGATGATGTCTGTGAGGCAGCTTGGTTTGGGGTGGATGAAATTCCAGAGGATCTGGCCTTTGAATCCACACAAACACTGCTGGCGCAGTGGCGCGAACTACACCATGATGTAAGATGAGCCTGGTGTATGATATGCCCGTGTAAGATCCAATGTAAGATCCAGTGTAAGATAAGGTACGGGGAGAGTTGAACTAGACCCGTGGCAACCTGTGACAATTGGCAAAGAGGAGCATTTTGATAATGGCAGTGACAAAAGAAGCGACATCTGGTGCTGAGACTCCAGCCGTGGATGCTACCAAGACCTATTTGATTACAGGTGGAGCAGGATTTCTTGGCATCAACATGGCTCGCTATTTAATGGCAAAGGGACACCGGGTGGTGTCGTTGGATATGGCTCCATTTGATTATCCTGAGCAAAGCCAAATTACGGAGATACGCGGGGATATCCGCGACCGTGCAACCGTTGATCGCGCCATGAAGGGCGTAGATGTGGTGATTCATACGGCGGCGGCATTGCCACTCTATAAGCCTGAAGATATCTACTCCACGGATATTGATGGGCTGCGTACCGTTTTGGACTCAGCCCTCGCTCACCAAGCGGAGCGGGTTATTCATATTTCTTCCACGGCGGTCTATGGCATTCCCGACCACCATCCGCTCTATGAAACGGACAAACTTCATGGCGTTGGGCCCTATGGCGAGGCCAAGGTGATCGCCGAGGAGATCTGCCAAGAGTACCGCGACAAAGGGCTATGCATCCCTATTATCCGACCCAAATCCTTTGTAGGGCCGGAGCGGTTGGGTGTCTTTGCGCTTTTTTATGATTGGGCAAAGGATGGCAAAAACTTTCCGGTGTTGGGTAGTGGTAACAACCGCTACCAATTGTTGGACGTAGAAGATTTGTGTGCCGCCATTTATCTGGCTGCGACGGGCGACTATGTGGTGGTCAATGATGTGTTTAATATCGGGGCCAAAGAGTTCACGACACTGCGTGAAGATTATCAGGCAGTGTTGGATTATGCGGGACACGGCAAGCGTATTGTGCCGCTCCCTGCTGCGCCGATGATCTGGACGTTGCGCTTTTTGGAAACACTGAAGCTGTCGCCTCTTTACAAATGGGTGTATGAAACGGTGACGGAAGATTCGTTTGTCTCCATCGAGAAGGCCGAGCGCGTGCTTGGCTACCGGCCCAAGTATTCAAACAAGGACGCGCTGATCCGCAATTATCAGTGGTACATTGACCATTTGCAAGACTTTGAGGGCAAGACAGGTGTCTCGCACCGGGTGCCGTGGAAACAGGGCATTTTGAGCGTTGCCAAGTTGTTCTTCTAGGCGCGCAGGCCCAATCAGAAATCGAGTTGGTGCTCACTGGCAAAGTCAACAGGCTTGATGCCCCCCTCGCCGGGGCTAGGGATTGTACAAACGACACTAAGCGGTCAAGCCCATTTCTTCTACTTCAGCCGTAGTGCGCCACCCATAC
>CAMPHP010000835.1 GCA_946885925.1 uncultured Litorilinea sp. | reverse complement strand
GTATTGGGCTCAGGAGTTTTGCCAGTCGGGTTGGCAAACGAATTACCCATGCTTGCCTCTACCGGAATCAAGAGCACTTGGTCAGGATTTCCCGCCGATGTACCTGTCAGCGTAATCGTCGCCTGATGCAGCATATTCGCGGCTAGCCCCGTGGGACTGGCGGTAACTGTCACAGACCCAGGCACAGCACCATTCGCTGCACTCAGCGTGAGCCAACCCGCATCGCTGGTAGCACTCCAGGCCAACGTCCCCGTACCACTGTTATCCAGGTTGAGCGGGCTACTCTTTGCCACTGTCTCACCATTGGCGAACTGGAAGCTCAGCGCGGCAGGTGCTACTTGCAACATCGGGCCTGGATATTCCAGCGCGTCTCCCACATAGATCGTAATCTGTGTGCTGGCAGAAAGCCCTGCGCTATTTTGTGCGGAAAGCGTGATGACATTTTCACCCACAGGCAAGTCACTCACGCTGATTTGCGCGCTACCCCTCCCTAGCTCTCCCTTCTGGTTGTTCCACACAAAAGATGTGCCAGTCAGTAGGCCATCCTGAGGATCCAACGCTTCTCCACTAAAATTCACGGTCTGCCCCCAGTTGAAATGCTCACCATCAGCGGGGTTCAGGATTCGTACCTGTGGTGCTTTCACCGCCATTGTATAATCAGGGCTGTCCGCTTGTCCCTGGTTTACGCCGTCGTTTGCAATCACACGGAAACGGCCTTGCCCACCTGCGAGGGCTGATGTATCAAGCGCTGCACTCAAAGACTCAACTGCTAGTGCCACAGGCTGGAAACTTGTCCCGCTGTCGGCGCTGTAGAAAACATCATAGGTGAGCGCATCACCATCCGCATCAGCAGCCTGCCACGCAAGAGTGACTGTACCCGCAACCGGATTGGGCGGATTATCCAGCGCAACGTTTGAGACCGTTGGCGCGTTGGCACTTACTGGGGCTTGATAGCGAACTTGATTTGAGGCAACATCCACAATTTCAAGGCTTCTGGTCCCCGCCACAAAGGGCACAACTACCCCAAAGGCTTGTCCTTCATTCTCGGCTTGGTCACCTTCCGGGGCAAAGAGATAAGTGGCTAATTCGTTGTCACCTTCGCCCAAAAGGCGTAGACGCAGCGGCCCTGCGTTGCCTGGGCTTTGTTCGGTAACATTGTCCATGCGTGCCACGCTATGCACAAACAGGGCATCCTCATAAACAACCCCATAGAGACCCACAAAATCGCCTACGAGACTCGTCTGTGCAATGGTTGCAGGCGAATTGATGATCGCTTGATACAACCCTTCCCACGTATAGTCGCTGGGCCAGCGCAGTTGCGAATTACCGCAATAGCTCATCATGTCATAGGACTCGGTGTCCTTCAACACGCGCTGCGCTCCCAACCCTCCAGAACTTGGAACGGAGCGGTCGAAGCCGCGGATCGAGCCATCACCAGAGCCAATGAATGCGTTGGTATAGGGATAGTTATTATCGCTTCGGCTATGTCCGCACCCCTCAACAATCGGATTGCCCGCACTGTCCATTGTGGTAGCGGGGTCATCCGAATTGGGCGAAGGATGGGCGCGGCCAAACATATGCCCGATCTCATGCCCTGTGTAATAGCCATAGTCGCTATAGGAGGCCGTACCCCCTGGTGCGGGTAAGGTGATCGACACACCCGCAGGCCCGCTCCCCACACGATCTGTGCCTGCTTGCCCGCGTGGGAATGCGCCACCAGTGCTGCTGCTATCGGTAATCAGCCCATAGGTCGCGGTTCCTGCGGAGATACCATTCCCCGCATTGGTGCGCATCTGGGCAATCTTGGCATTCACCCAATCAGAGGCACAAAGGCTACGCAAAGATGCAGCCATGTCCGTGCAGACCTTGGCAACTTGCATGACATGGTTGCCCAAGAGCGCGCCGCCATTAATCGTCCAGACCCGATAATTCAGCCCGCCTTCGGGGATAGGATAGGCATCGCGCATCCATGCGGCATGGACTCCAGTATCAGCGACAAAGTAATCGGAGAAATCGTTGAGGCTGCGCTGAATGCGATAGTTTGCCTCCACAAAAATCACATCAATCGCTCGTCCTTCACTAAAGTTAAAGGTCTGTCCACTCAACGAATTGTTGGCATAGTTTGGCTCTTGCGGCACTTTGAAGGGATTAAGCTCTGCGCGCAAGGTAATGGAGGGCTGCTGTGACCACTCCCAAGGCAGGACAAAGAGGAAGGCGTCATCTATCTGATTCCGATCAGGGGCCGTCTTTGCAGTCAGATGAGTTGCGCGCAGGGGCAATAGAGGACCATGCTCAATGCCATTGTAAGTTCCATATAGGCGCATCGTTGCGCCATTAACAGTTTGGTCGCCGCGGAAGAAGACACGCACATAGGTTTCCCGGTTGCGTACCAGGCGCACGCTGTTGGCGTTGTTCTGTACACCCTGCGTGATCTCCATTCCTGTGATTGCCATATCAATCTTGGGCAAGGCGTCTACATTGTTAGGGAGTCGCTTAAGGCTCTGCCGAGGCAATGCTCCCTCTGTCCAAAAGAGAAATTCCCCATTGCTGGTCAGCCGTGTAATGGAGTGAGGCGTAATATCGGATTCGTTGTAGCTATAGAGCAATTCAGGGGTTGCGTTAGGCGTGCGCCCTACACGGTAAAGTGAATGGGTGCGCGTTGCAGTAAAGGGGCCTGTCGGGATACTGATAGTCTCGAAAAAGTAGAGCGAGTTCAAGAAGAAACTAGAGCGCGCGGCAACCATTGTGCCCACGTTCACGGCGCGCGTCTGCAACAGGACCGT
>CAMPHP010000834.1 GCA_946885925.1 uncultured Litorilinea sp. | reverse complement strand
CTGCGGTCGTCTTTGACATGGTACGCCGCTATCTCATCTACCATGGTTATGATGTGCGCTATGCCACCAACTTTACCGACGTGGATGACAAAATCATCCGCCGCGCCAACCAAACCGGACAAGACCCGATCGCTCTGGCAAACCTCTATGCCGAAGAATACTTGCGCCATTTAGCGGATCTCAACGTCCTCCCTGCGGATATCTATCCACGGGTTAGCAGTGAAATGGACGAGATCATTCGCTTCATTCAAGAATTGGGTGAAATGGGCTATGCCTATGAGGTCGATGGCGATGTCTATTTCCGTGTTACCAAAGACCCAGACTATGGCAAACTAAGCCGCCGCACGCTGGATGAAGCCATGAGCGGGACCCGCATTGGCGAGGATGAACGCAAAGAAAACGTGGCAGATTTTGCGCTCTGGAAGTCGGCCAAACCGGGCGAACCGGCATGGGATAGCCCGTGGGGACCGGGCCGGCCCGGATGGCACATCGAGTGCTCGGCCATGTGTCTTCATCACTTGGGCGAGACTATTGACATTCACGGTGGTGGAAATGACCTGGTCTTCCCCCACCATGAAAATGAGATTGCCCAAAGCGAAAGCCTGACAGGCAAGATCCTGGCGCGCTACTGGATGCACAATGGCATGTTACAACTCGCTGGCGAAAAGATGAGCAAGTCGTTGGGCAATCTCATCACCATTGATGAGTTCCTGAGCAAATATAGCCCCGATGTCTTGCGTATGTTGATCTTCACAGGCCATTATCGCAAGCCGGTTGTCTTTAATGATGAAACGCTTGCCGCTGCCGAACGCAGCCTCCAGCGCCTGCGCGGCGGCCTGCGCCCAGCGGTTGGCAACAAGAGCACTGGTCCAGAAGCGGACACCTTGCGCGAAGCCATAGAAAATGTGCGTGAGGCATTTATGAAGGCGATGGATGACGACTTCAACACCGCCTCTGCGATTGCGGCTCTCTTTGAGTTGGTGCGCGCTATCAACATAGCGCGCGACGCAGGCGTCTCCGGCCCTTTCTACGAGGCAAGCCAACGCACGCTGCGTGAACTTGCAGGCGTGTTAGGATTAACCTTGGGGGGAAGCCCTGCCGAGAGCGGCAGCAATAACGTAGCGGCAAAACCCTTTATCGAACTGTTAATCAGTGTACGCGCCGACCTGCGTAATGCCAAGCAGTGGGCATTGGCCGACAAGGTACGTGACAGTTTGAAGGAGTTGGGTGTAACCCTGGAAGACGCCCCAGATGGCACCAAATGGCGCTATCAAGAACCGGCCTAATCGATCATGAGCGAACTGAACTATGGGCGGCGAGCGGTCCTTGAGACCTTGCGAGCCGCCCGCCGGCGTATCTACCGGCTCTGGCTTGAAGGCGACAGCAACGCCTCGGCCCCCACGGGGATCGTAGCAGAGATTGTTGCAGCAGCTGAGGCAGCGGGTGTGCCTGTGCGCACGATTAAGGGAGGTATCTTCGACCGCCTAGCGCAGCAGAACGCCCATGCCCAAGGCGTTGCGCTAGAGGTAGGCGAATATCCCTATGTCGATGTTGACGATATCTTGGCCCAGGCCAAGCAGATGGGCGAACCGCCTCTCTTGTTGCTTCTCGACCATCTGCAAGACCCGCAAAACTTGGGCACGCTTATTCGCACAGCCGAGGCAATGGGTGTCCACGGCATTATCCTACCCGATCGCCGCGCAGCGGGAGTCACCCCGGCAGTCAGCAATAGCAGTTCAGGAGCAGTCGAGCGGATGCAGGTGGCACAAGTCACCAACCTCAACCGCACCATTGATTATCTAAAGAGCCGCAATATCTGGGTTGCAGGACTAGATAGCGATCCTGACACGCCCCTTGTCAACGACAAAAGCCTCAGTGGCGCGTTGGCTTTGGTGGTCGGAAGTGAAGGAAGTGGTCTCAGCCGCTTGACCCGTGAAAAATGCGATTTCCTAATTCGCCTGCCGATGGTGGGCCAAGTTGAAAGCCTCAACGCCGCCGTTGCCGGGAGTATTGTACTCTACCTGGCGCGTCAAACCCGTACTGCCCCTACGTCCACGAGTTGAGTAAGCTGCATGGATGCCCATCTGCTAGACCCTGCAACTCCATCTTGGGGCGCTGACGTTGAACAGATTGGCGTCCGGCTCCATGCAGGCAGAAACCCCACACTCTTTCCACAGCACTTCCTGCAAGTAGTACTACCCCGGCTTGGCGGGCATATCGTCTCATTTAATGAGGCAGGTAGAGAGTTGGGGATTGGCTTACTCTTTCCCCGCAGTCATCTCCCTGGCATCGAAGCCAATGGACAAGTGACCTCCCAGCCCCAGCGTGCCTATACACTGCGTTATCACGCGCTGGATGACGGAGGCCGGCCCACCCCCACCTTGATTCAAGCGGCCCTCGATGCGGTCACACCGCTCGTGCAAGGTGCGCCAACGATCTTTTACGACCCAAACGGAGCACTCCATTATCAAGCCACCTCACAGGAGATTGGCAACATTAGCATCGGGCGACCGAGCGCCGAGGAAGCGGCACAGATTCCCAACCTCAACCAGCGCATCTGGGGCAGCCCGCCGGAGTCCCTCTACCCAGCGGACATCCACAGCGTCGAGTTTCAATTAGGCACCTCGCTAGTGGCGCGCGTCGACGGACAACTGGCGGCTTTTCTCTTTGGCTTCTATAAGTTCGGCGGCCCCACGCTGCCTTACGACTGGACAGCACGCTTCCGAAGCGATCTGCGCCTAGAGTCACAGACAATGGGCGTGCTGCCCGATTTCCGCGGGATG
>CAMPHP010000833.1 GCA_946885925.1 uncultured Litorilinea sp. | reverse complement strand
GATGGGGGCTGGGGATGTGAAGCTGGCGGGTGTGATCGGGCTGATGGTTGGTTATCCCACTGTGTGGACAGCCCTCATAACCGGAATCTTGCTGGGGGGGCTAGGCGCGCTCGTGTTGATGATTAGAGGTCGAGCCAATCGCCGCAGCTATATGGCCTATGGCCCCTATTTGGCGTTGGGCGCACTCATTACACTTTGGTTTTATTGGCCTTGAGCAAAGTGTAAAGCATGTGTTTGGGCATAGACCTCCCTCGGAGCCTGAAGTTCCAAGGAAGGAGGTCACGATAAATTATGAGGATAAGAGCAGTTGATTTACTTTACAGATGGGGCAACGCGATGCTGAAGGTAGATAACACAACGCGCAACGTGATCTTGGTGAGCAAGGGACGGTTGGCAAATAGCTTTTGGCGGCGGCTGCGTGGTCTGGTCGGCGTGAAGAATTTGCCTGAAGGGGATGGACTGCTGATCGAACCGTGTAATCAAATCCACTGTATGTTCATGTCCATCCCTATTGACGTTCTCTATATCGGCAATGACCAACGCGTGCTTGCCATTGATACCGCTATGCGCCCTTGGGCAGTGGGGCGATTGGTTCGTGGAGCGACGCGCGTGCTAGAACTACCGGCTGGCACAGTGGCAGCAACAGGGACCCAGGTTGGCGATCAGTTGCAGATTACCACCTAGTTCTCTGTGCATCTAGTTCTCTGTGCACCTAGCTCTCTATGATCGTGGCTTCTGCCTCAATCTCCACCAACATCGCTGGATCGATCAAGGAGCGCACCTCGATCATCGACGTGGCCGGGCGCACATTGGCAAAAAACTCTCCATGCGCCCGCCCTACTAGTTCCCAGTCGCGAGCAATATTCACCACATAGATGCGAGTACGCACTACATCGCCTAGCTGGGCACCCACTGCATTGAGAGCAGACTCAATATTGCGTAGCGTCTGTATTGCTTGGGCATAGGCATTGTCTCCACCCACAAGCTGTCCATCTGGCCCGGTGGCCGTGGTACCCGAAATCCACACCTGCGCCCCAATCCGCACAGCACGAGCGTAGCCCACAACCGGCTCCCACGGCGTGCCTGTCTGGTAATTTTGACGTACACCCTCGCTCATCATGCTCCTTTCTTATACCCGCCCGCAAAATCGAATGGCCGTATCGGTCAAGATGGCAGCTAGATCAATCACTGAGCGCAACTCTACCCACTCTTCGTTAGAATGTAACCCTGCACCAACGGGCCCCATCAATACAGTATCAATGCCCGCTTCAGCTAGGAGCGCGGCATCTGTCCAAAAGGTAGCCCCGACATGATACGGTGCATGGCCCAGGCATTGCGTAGCTGCTTGGTCCAGCACCTGCACAATAGGCGCATCGGCGGCAATGGCAAAGGGTGCGCGGCCAAAAAGGAGAGAAAGTGTTGCGTGGAATGTGGGGTCAGCAGCGGCTAGTTGGTCAACTATCGCCTGAAGTTCGGCAGTCGCCATCTCAATACTTTCGCCTGGAACGGTACGCCGTTCAAGCCCCAAGCGACAATGGGCGGGATACACGCTCAGTTCACTGCCGCCCTGAATCGTTGAGGCATGAAGCGAGGGGGGTCCCGCCAGTTCATGCGGTGGTCGAAGACGCAGCGCTTGCTCTAGTTGATCCAACTCTGCCAAGAAACGCCCCATGTGCATGATGGCATCAATGCCATCACGAAAACGACTGCCATGAGCGGCGCGGCCCTGTGTCTCTACTGTATACCAGATGAAACCACGGTGGGCACGACAAAGCGCCAGGCTGGTCGGCTCGGTGACAATGGCTGCGTCGGCATGATAGTGGCGCAGAATATCTTCAGTGCCAATGCTGGCATATTCCTCATCGGCTACTGCGGTCAAGAGCAGATCGCCCGCCAGCGATACCCCACCATCATTCAACGCCTTGACCACCGCCAACATCGCCGCAAGGCTTCCTTTCATATCCTCGCTGCCTCGGCCATAGAGTTTGCCGTCACGGATGGTGGCGCTAAAAGGGTCGGACATGCCGTGGACGCCGACCGTATCCATATGGCCGTTGAGCATCAACGACCGTCCGCCGCCTTGTCCCTTGCGAATCCCGACAACATTGACCCGGTTGGGGCCAAGCTCATGCACATGCACCTGGAGCCCCAGGCTGCGCATCTGTTGGGCGATGTGTGCGCCAAGTGCCGCTTCGCCAGGCGCGCCAGGTGTAAGCATTGGGTTGCTTGAGTCGATTTGTACCATCTCCACCAGAGCTTGGGTTAAATAGCTTTCATCAATGGCAAGCGTATGTGTCATAATCTCTCCTTATCCCTCCTTTGCTGGTGGATCTTCCTGCCGATGTTATCTGCTATTATCCCCCGCTCCCTATAAAATCGGCAATCCGGCTCTACGCGGCATGGATCTGCCAGCTTTTTCGGATACAATGAATCCATTCAACTTTTGGTTACTTTGTTCACAAGAATATGTAGGGATACTGATCATATGGTGCATCAATCAAACTGGCGTTTTATTTCGCAGATCCAGGAACCGGAGGAGGTTCGGGATCGTGCCTACTGGTTTCTTTTTCAGGGTGACAGATTGGCGGTGTTGTCTGCTGCCGAGACGGTGGAGATTCCCTGTGTACTCGACCCTGGCGAATTGGGTATTACCACGCTGCGCCGCCAATTTCTCGGCTTTGTCGAAAAGGAAGGGCAGCAGATTGCGTGTTTCTCGGCAGAGTTGGATACGGCAGTGACATTAGGTGATGGCTGGGTGGTGGATAACCTGCGCCAGTTATACAC
>CAMPHP010000832.1 GCA_946885925.1 uncultured Litorilinea sp. | reverse complement strand
TGCTTATCGCTGGTCCAGCCAAACGATGACCAGAGCGATCCATTGCCATCGCAAAGGTGTCAGTAGCAGCAGCCACTTCTCTTGCCGCCGCCGCCCATTCTTCCCAGGTGACTTCTTCGGAAGTGTCGCTGGGTACTTCAACCCCTGCTTGCTCAAAGAGTGTGCGGTTGATAAAGGGGCCAGTGACGGTGAGTTGTGTCATATAGCCCGGAATGGCGTTGCCATCGGGTTCAACTTGCATCCATGCCAGGAAGGGGCCAAAGTTTTCCTCCCAATAGGCTGGATCCGAAAGGTAGGGGCGCAGATCAAGCATGTAGCGGGCCATAATGCCCAACTGGGTCACACGTGCCATGTCTGGCCCTTGGCCTGCTTCAAGCTGAAGGGGTAATGTTTCTTGAATACCGCTTGCGTAGGGGACCGTATCAACGATTACTTGAATATCTGGATTCTCGGCCTCAAAGCGATCTAGTTGTTCACGCAGGATGGTTCCTTCGTTGCCATCGTCATACCAAGTGATGCGCAGCGTTACGACATCGCCACTCGCTTCTGTGCTTTCTGTTGCACTTTCTGTCGTGGTCTCTTCCGTCGCTGCTTCAGTGGGAGCCGCATCCCCTTCCGGCGCAGCGGTTGCGTCCGTGGTAGCTGCTGCCGGTGTAGAGTCCGCTGCTGGCTGCCCCGCTTGAGGCGCACACGCCGCAGTCACCCATGCCACCAGGAGCAGTAAAGGTAGAATCCTGATTTTAAGGCTTTGAATCATAAATCGGTTCCTCCGCTGTATGCATGAAATGAGGAGTCAGTAGACACGGGCTAGCCATGATGCGCTTGTACCCATGTGGAGAAACAGCATTGCTTTCGGTGCATCGTGAACAGGAAGCACGCAAATGGCGGCTCTACTATAGCATAGGCAGAGAATATGTAGCAACTAGATTTTGTCTGGTCCATTTAGCATTATGTTTGCACAACATGAGTGCCCATACTATGCCCCGGTTATCTCTTTGAGCAGGCGAAAGAAGTCGCGCTTGCGCTCGGAGGAAAGCCCCCAGTTCACTGGCGGCGTTTGGTGCCCGTCTTGATAGTTGCTTTCGCCTGCCTCAAAATAGCCCCAGGAGGCATAGCGCGAGACCGCTGCCACAAAGTTGTTCCACGGCTTGTCAAAGTCAAAGTGGTCATCTTCGTTAAAGAGGATGGGCATGGGGCGGTAGCGAGGAATGGCGCGCGTTTGGTCAACCATCTCCGCGATGCGGTTAGGATCGGTGACACCATTCCCATGTATAAGCAGGAAGTCGGAGGCGTCGACGACATTTTCACCAGGAATGCGCCCACCGCCATAGCTCACCCCCGTTAACAAGCGCCGCCCGTTGCGGGTCGTGCCTTTGACGCGCTCGATCAATTCATGTACGCGGGGCGGTGTGAGAATCTCGTGTTCATAGCGGGGTACATCACACTCGTTGTTCACCTCAATCAAGACATGCTCATAGCCATTGTCTAAGACCCAGTTAATCGCATTGTCCAGCGCGCAGAGCACAGCGCTTTCGTCTTGCAAATACTCGTCTTGACCAAAGTAGAAGATACCGAGGATGGCTACCATGCCTAGCTCATCCAACCGATCAAGCGCCCGTTTCATGCGAGCGAGGTAGTCAGGTTTGAGATCTCCTTGCGGGGTGAATGCGTTGTTGCTCCACGGCTGGTGGCGCACATAGCCGCGAGGATTACCACCTTGGAAGTTCAGCGTAAGCGCGAGCAGGCCATGCTGGCGATAGAGGGGAAGCGCCTCTAGAAATTCGCTGACATTGCGCTCTGGGTCCCACTCTCCCGTATCCGGGTAGGCCCATTGCTGGCGCGTTTCTGGATTCGCATCATCGAATGTTGCCTGCACAGCGCGCAAGTTCATCAGCAATCCTTCGATCGGATAGTCCTTGTAAGTCTGCCCTGGGTAAGTGGGCTGTCCATCAATATAGAACTTGTCACCATGAATGCTGACCTGTGTCATAATTTTGCCTTTTCTGGTGGTTCGATTTTATTGGAAGAAAGCTCAGCGCCATACCGCGCCGCGCTGCATGATGGCGGTACTTCCTCTATGGCTGGATGCCGACAAGCTCTGCTACCGTTGAGAAGAATGCCGTTTTCTCCGGCGTGTTAATGGACCAGTTTGTCGGCGGGCTTTGGAAGCCATCATGATATTTCGTCTGTCCGCCCTGATCATAGTAGCCCCAACTTGATCCGGCTTCCCAGGCTGCACAGCAATTTTCAATGCGGATCGAATCCTCGTTAAAGACAATTGGCTTGCCCGTCTGCCCTCTCACCGTCTCACCGTCTCGACCATCTCAGGAATTCAGTTGCCTCGGTCACTGCTCGCTTGACCGCGGCTTCATCGCGCAAGAACTTTATGCACATAGGGCCATCTTCCTGGAAGTGCCGAAACGTTCAGGAAGATGGCTGTGGAGGTGGCTAAGTTTCCAACCGTGGGGCTAATTCCCTACGGGTAAATTGGCCCGCGCGCATTTGCATACACCGATGGGCAACAAAATACCTGTCATCTGCGCGGAGAGCAGCGACGTTGTAGATGATCTACTCTATGGAATCTAAACCGCGCCTAAGTTCTGGGGAGCTTGGCGCTGCGGTATAGCGAATGATTGATTGGTTACGACCCTTGTAAAGGCCAAACCGGACATTGTTTATTCAATTTGCTTTTGTGTAGGCTGCCGCCAAATCCTAGCATACGGCATTACAAAAATCAACTTGCTGAAAAATGCCGGGTGCATTTCAGGTTGGGGCATAGGCCGG
>CAMPHP010000831.1 GCA_946885925.1 uncultured Litorilinea sp. | reverse complement strand
ACATCGTGCGGCTGGTCTGCCAAAGCGCGCAGATCGTGGGGGTTGACTGTGTGGAACTTGCGCCCTATCCGGGCCAACATGCGGCTGACTTTGCCGTTGCCAAATTGGTTTACAAGACCATTAGCTATGCCATGCGCTTTGGGCGCACAGGATAATCTTCATATTGATATGCGCGTGCCAGGTGCTTTGCACTGTGGGCATGGCAGAAGGAATAGATCAGAGCGATGTCTAAAGAACAATATAACGCCGTCAAGGCCTATGTGAAACATCACTACCGCCACTTCAATGCCGCTGCGCTGATTGACGCAGCGGAAGGCTATCGTACCTTCCTGGAGAAGGGTAACCACATGCTGTTGGCGATGGCTGGGGCTATGAGTACTGCCGAGTTGGGCCTTTCTCTCGCCGAGATGATCCGTGAGGACAAGATTCACGCTATCAGCTGTACCGGCGCAAATCTGGAAGAGGACATTTACAACTTGGTTGCCCATGACCATTATGTGCGTATTCCTAACTACCGCGAGCTTACCCCGGAAGATGAACAAGAATTGCTCTTACGCCACCTCAATCGGGTGACAGATACTTGTATCCCCGAAGAAGAGGCCATCCGCCGCATCGAAGACGCGGTCTTGGATGAGTGGACAGAGGCGGACCGTAAGGGGGAACGATACTTTCCTCACGAGTTTATGTATCGCATCTTACGCAGCGGGCGGCTGGAGCAATATTATCAGATTGACCCAAAAAATAGTTGGATGCTTGCTGCAGCTGAGAAGAATTTACCTATCTTTGTACCAGGGTGGGAAGATTCTACAACTGGCAATATCTATGCTTCGCACTGCATCCGCGGTGATATTCGCAATGTGCACACCGTCCGAAGTGGCATTGAGTATATGATGGCGTTGGCTGAGTGGTATACCCAACAATCGGCAGAACGTTCGATTGGCTTCTTCCAGATAGGTGGCGGCATTGCGGGCGACTTTCCGATTTGTGTCGTGCCGATGCTGCGTCAGGATTTGGAGCGCGACGAAACGCCGCTCTGGGGATACTTCTGCCAGATCAGCGACTCCACGACCTCCTATGGCTCATACTCCGGCGCGGTTCCCAATGAGAAGATTACTTGGGAAAAACTCTCGATTGATACACCCAAGTATATGATCGAGTCCGATGCTACGATTGTTGCGCCTTTGATCTTCGCCTACGTGCTGGCGGATTAGTCTTGATGAACTATCTTCCTTCATGCATCTAGCGAAAACCTTCCTCGAAGCCGGGAATCCTCTGGATGGCTTCGAGGAAGGGTCTCCGTTCCAATTCCTCAGTTTGGCAACCTACAACGCAATAGTCGCCTCACGACTTGGCCCTACGGAGAGCCATTTGATTGGCACTTCAACCAGTTCTTCAATGCGGTGAATATACTGCTTTGTCGCAGCAGGCAGCAAGTTGTAATCGCGGGTGGAAGAGATGTCTGATTGCCACCCCGGCAAGATTTCATAGACGGGTTTGGCGAGTTCGAGTTTTGCTGTCGTGGGAAATTCCTGTGTGATCTTGCCGTCAATTTCGTAGCCCACGCAGATGGGGATCTCCTTGAGATAGCCGAGGACATCCAAAAGCCCCAATGCTACTTGGGTTGCACCTTGTACTTGGCAGCCATAGCGCGTAGCAACGGCATCAAACCAGCCCACCCGTCGCGGGCGACCTGTCGTTGCGCCATATTCCCCATCACTGCCACCTCGTCTACGGAGTTCGTCGCCACGTTCTCCGCTTAGCTCGGTGACAAACGGCCCCGCACCCACACAACTCGAATAGGCTTTTGTCACCGCGACGACTTGCTCAATCGCATAGGGTGGGAGACCTGCCCCAACAGCCCCGTAGCCCGCCAGGGTGGACGTGGAGGTAGAATAGGGGTAAATGCCATGATCCAAGTCGCGCAAAGCCCCTAGTTGGCCTTCGAGCAGGATATGTTTGCCGCTGCGCCACGCTTGGCGTAGGTAGCTGGTTGTGTCGGCAATGTAGGGCTGTAACAAGGCTGCATCTTGTTGTAACTGTGCCAGCAACGCATCAGCTTGGATCGGTGGCTTGTGGTAGAGGTGCTCAAGGAGAATATTTTTGGCTGTCAGCGCTGATGTAAGACGTTGATACAAGCGAACCTCGTCAAATAGGTCTACGACCTGGATGCCCAACTTCTGCGCCTTATCCGCATAAAAGGGGGCAATGCCCTGTTTGGTCGAGCCGAATTGCTCCCCTGCAAGCCGTTCCTCCTCAACTTCGTCAAATAGACGATGATAGGGGAGAACAACTTGCGCCCGTTCTGAGATAAGGAGTTGGGGCTGGGGTACGCCGCGCTGCTTAAGTTCCTCTAACTCGCGCAGGAGTGTACCCATGTTGAGTGCTACACCTGGCCCCAGGACATTGACCACATGGGGATAAAAGACGCCTGAGGGCAGCAGATGTAAGGCGAATTTGCCATAGTGGTTGATGATTGTATGTCCCGCGTTACTTCCTCCTTGAAAACGCACCACAACATCGGCCATTTCGGCAAAGTAATCTGTCGTTTTGCCCTTGCCCTCATCACCCCAATTTGCACCCACGACGGCTGTTACTGGCATATGTCCATCCTTGCTCTCTAAATTCCGGCTTGACTATGTGCGCCTGCTCATTATAGTATAGGGGCGTGATAAATAAATCAATATAATCATATTTATACAAAACATAAATATGATTTATGGATATGCGGAACATGAGATGGAATTCAACCAGTTACAAGGTTTTATGTACGTGGCACAGGAGGGGAG
>CAMPHP010000830.1 GCA_946885925.1 uncultured Litorilinea sp. | reverse complement strand
GCTGGGGGCCTATCGTTTGAGCCTGATTGCCATGGCACGCTTGCTTCAGTTTAGCCCTGCAGGGTTGGTGGAAAATGCACCGATCTTTTTGCAACAACACGCGTACCCGCAACGATTTAGCGATTTGATCGAGGCAGAATCAGTCGCCAATGGGATTGATCCGTTGCTCTTCTTTAGCCTCATTCGCCAGGAGAGTCTCTTTGAGGAGGGCGCTCGCTCTGGGGCTGCGGCTCAGGGACTCGCTCAGATTATCCCAGACACGGGCATGTGGGTTGCCCAACAATTAGGCTATCCAAACTACTCCAATGATCTCGTTTACCGGCCCTACATCAACGTAAAGTTCGGTACTTATTATCTTGACTGGGTGCGCGATTATTTAGATGGCAACCTGGTCTCGGCGTTGGTCGGATATAATGCTGGGCCTGGCAATTCGGATCATTGGCGTGAACTCTATGGTGCTGATGATGCCCTCTTTGTGGAACAATTGACCATCAACGAGCCACGCATTTATGTACAAGCGCTGGTCTCGAACCTGTACCATTACACCCGGTTGTATGGCAGTGAGCAATTGGCTTCTACTTTCCAGCAAACAAAAGACGATGCCCCTACGATTGGACAATGGTAAATGTAGACAATGGTAAATGACAGGTAACTGACGGATAAATGATGAATAAATGATGGATAGATGATGTAGACTAGTGGCACTTTGTCTATGCCAATTTGGGAAGTTGCGCTTGGACAAAGTGCCTGGTACGATTGGCCTGCTCCGGTTGTTCCGGTAGCGATGTACCCCTAAGTTCACGCACGAATTCACACAGCGCATGCCGTACAAGGTCAATGGCGAGTTTGTTCTGGCAAATTTTGTAACACACACTCCTTGGACAACTGAGTTGTCACATCGCGGATTGACTATCTAGAGTTCTATCTACCTAGCCATCTGGCAAATCAATCACCCCAAAGCTCATATTCAATGAAGAAAGAGAGCCACCCACTATGACCAGCCCACAATTCACCGACCGTATTGTCACCATTGATCGGTTCATCCTAGAGCAGGAGCGCAACTTTCCTGATGCGACTGGCATTCTGAGCGGGTTGCTCTACGATATTACGCTGGCTGGCAAGTTCATTGCCAGCCGCACAACTCGTGCTGGACTTGCTGACATTCTGGGCAGCACAGGTGAGGAAAATGTCCAGGGTGAAGTCGTGCAAAAGCTCGACCGTTTCGCCGAGCGCACCATCTATCGCCTCAATGACCATACAGGCCGGTTGGCGCTTATGGCATCGGAGGAAGTAGAAGATATTATCCCCATCCCCGACCGCTTTCCAACAGGCAAATATGTGTTGATCTATGACCCCCTGGATGGTTCATCCAACATTGACTGTAATGTGGCTGTGGGTACGATCTTTGCCATTCACCGGCGCAAGAGTACGGCGGGAGAACGCGGGACGTTGGAAGATTGTTTGCAGCCAGGGAGCGACTTGGCGGCAGCAGGCTATATGATCTATGGCTCCAGCACAATGATGGTCTATACCGCGGGGCAAGGTGTCCACGGCTTTACACTTGACCCTGTGATTGGTGAGTTCCTGCTCTCGCACCCCAACATCCAAATCCCTGCCAAACCCAAGTATTACAGCACGAACCAGGGCTATGAACGCTATTGGTCGCCAGGGGTGCAGCGCTACACGCGCTGGTTGCAGGGAGAAAACGAGACAGGCAAGGAGTTGTCACAGCGTTATATCGGTTCGCTCGTGGCAGATTTCCACCGCAACCTTTTAACGGGCGGCGTCTTCTATTATCCTGCCGACACCAAAGACCCAAGCAAGCCAGAGGGCAAATTGCGTCTGCTCTATGAGGCGGCTCCATTGGCCTTTATTGCCGCCCAGGCTGGCGGCTATGCCTCGGATGGACGACGACCCATCCTCGATATCCAGCCGACCAGTCTACACCAACGCGTGCCACTCTATATTGGTAATCGTGACCTCGTGGAAAAGGCCGAGGAGTTTATCCGCGAGATGGATACCGTGCCCGCATAATCTTTGCCAGCTACCTTCCTTGGAGCCATCCAAAGAGTTCCCGGCTCTGAGAAAGGTGCTGCCAACATGTGGGTGGATGCGTGTGAGAATACGCCAACAATCCATACCACAAAAACAACCCCGCCCAACATAGCTTGTCGGGCGGGGTTGTTTTTGTGGAGCGACTGGCTGATTACTTCCAGGTAAAGGTAGTCTTGTTGTTGCGTGGAATTCGCGTCACATCTTTGGGTGTGTTCTTGTCGGCAGGCTTTAGACCGGCACGTTCGGTGACAATTGCGGCAAGCACGGGATTATAGGCACGATCTTCACGCTCCATTGCGATTTCGCCTTCGGGCGTGTAATAGATCTGCATGATCACATCTTGCTCGCGTGCATCGGGCCGCTTGACCACGACATCCAAACGGGTAATGTGACCCCAATCCCAGGTCTTGCGTGGTGCCCAGATGCGCAAGACGTTGCGGATAATGAGCGCATCATCGGTAACTTCGTAGGTCTCATTGATGTCAAGCAGGTCGCTGAAGATAAAGAGCGCGCCCCAGATGGCAAATGTCCACGCAATTGCTTCTGCAAAAAAGACATCAGTCATGCCCATTGAAAAGGCCATGATGCCAGCAAGGAGAAGCGCCACGCCAGGAACCATATTTTTGATTGTCCCCGTGAAAATCAGGGGGGGCTTGGCTGATACAACTTCTTCCGCTTCAGTCGTGGTTGTGGTCGCAGCGTCTGCCATGCGATATCTCCTAAAGACAAGTC
>CAMPHP010000829.1 GCA_946885925.1 uncultured Litorilinea sp. | reverse complement strand
AGTAGGGACATGGGGTGATATCGGCTGTTTTAGCATCTCCGCCTATAAGATCATCGGTGGTGGCGAAGGTGGGCTGATCATTACCAATGATGAACGGCTGTGGGAGCGCATCAACCAGTTTTCTGAGGCTGGTGGACTTTGGCGCAAGGATCGCTTTGCGCCGCCCCGCTATCCTGGTGAACTCTTTAACGGCACGAACTACCGCATGTCTGAACTGGAAGCCGCCGTTGATGTGGTGCAGTTGGAGAAGCTCAATGCGGTCGTGAATCGTTTCTATCGCGCCAAAATGCACATTTTGGAGCGACTACATACCTTTCGCGAGATCACGCCGCAAAAGCTCAATGATCTCGAAGGCGAGATTGGCTATACCCTGCGCTTCTTCCCGGCTACGGTGGAACTTGGTACGCAGATTGTTGAGGCGCTCGCCGCCGAAGGAATTCGCGCGGGCATCCACGGTGCTAACCCGCGCCCCGACTGGCATATCTACGCAGATATGTTCCCGATTACACTCAAAACGGGAACCATGCCTAATGACCAACCCTTTGCTCCTTCCACTGGAGAAGCGCGCGAAGTAGAGTATCGCCGCGGCCTTTGTCCTGTGGCAGATGATCTCTTTCATCGTATGGTGAGTATTGGGTTGAACCAGTGGTACACACCGCTTGATTGTGAGCAGATTGCGCGCGGTCTCAACAAGGTATTCGCCGCCTACTGCACCCATGACCCACAGGCAACACCTTGGATTTAGAAATCACTGACAACCTTCACCTTCCTTGAAGCTTTCGGGCTTCAAGGAAGGTTTTTGAAATGCGAACCCTATGCCTACGATTGACATTAGCGGCCCCATTGAGGATGGAATGTGGGCCTATGGTGAGCCTTATCCTGTTCCCCGCATTGAACAGATCCCACCGCCCGACTGGCTTGATTATCCAGTCTACTCGCAAACTGTCCATATGGCAGTCCAGGTGGGAACCTATTTGGAGACCGCCGCGCATATGGACCCCCATGCGCTCACCATTGACCGGCTGCCCCTAGAGCGCTGTTATATGCTGGATGCACTCCGCCTGTGGATCCCCACAGGCGCTAACCAAGCAATTACACCCGACGCACTTGACGCTGCCTGCCGCGAGGCTAATGTGGAGCCACGCCCGCGCGAGGCACTGCTGGTGGGAACTGGCTGGGACAAACATTGGTATGAAACTGACTATGTGACCAATCCGCCCTACTTTAGTGCCGCAGCCATTGACTGGGTGTTGGCGCACAACTTCAGCTTGTTGGGCGCGGATACTCCACGCTATGACAGCCCGCAAAACCCACAGAATTTCTTTCCCAAGTTCTTTCGCCACGACATTTTGCTGCTTGCTCCACTAGTCAATTTGGATCAAGTACGCCAACCGCGCGGCAAGCTCATCGCGCTGCCGCTTAGGATCCAGAATGCCTGTGCATCTCCGGTGCGCGCGCTATGGATTGAGGAGTAGTCAGCAAAGGGGCAGAGGTTAAAGCCTCCGGCAAGCAGACAAAGACCCCATAAGGAGGGCTGTTCCATAGGCGTTAACAAAACCGCGTGTTTTGTCACCCCGTAGGGGTCTCTCTGCTCTGCTGAGTTCCAGAGAATCCTGCGGTATAACAGAGCACGTGGTTTTGTCATCCCACAGGTTGGTTGTGTGCCAACACGTCAAAAAGGGGATTCCTCCCTCCGGTCAGAATGACAGACTGGCTAAGTTTCCTAAAGCCGAATAGTACAAAGAGAAGGTATAAGCAGGTGAGAATACTGATTACAGGGGCGACTGGCTTCATTGGTCGTCACTTGTTGGCGCGGCTGGCACACGAACATGAGGTCATTGGGTTGGTGCGCCGCGTTCCTCTTTTCACACCGAAGGGCGTCACCTATATTACCCAGGAGTTAACCGCACCCCTGGATAGCGCACGCTTACCCCAACAGGTGGACATTATCATCCATCAAGCGGCACTGATTGATATGGATGCAAGTGGCAATGGTGGCGGAGATGCTGCACCGTTCTTGGCGAATGTGGTGGCGACCTGGCGGCTGCTTCACTATGCCCAGCAAGTAGGAGCGCGTTCTTTTGTGCATGCTTCTACAGGCGGTGTGTATGGTTGCCGGGACACCCCCTTTCAGGAAGATGACCCCTTGAATCCAATGGACTTGTACAGCCTGACCAAAAGCCAAGCTGAGCTAGCCGTTCGCCACACGCCTGCGCCATTCCCCAAAATCATCCTGCGTTACTTCTTCCCCTATGGGATCGGCACGCCCAACCCCATCCCCTCCTATGTCCAGGCTGCGTTGCGTGGTACACCCATCACCATTCCGGCGAATCGCAAACCTCGTTTTAATCCCATTCACATTGCCGATACAGTAGAGGCGACGGTGCGCGCGATGGCGCTGCAAGAGGATACAACGTTGAATATCGCCGGGGTCGAGATAACCAGCTTTGCCGAGATTGCAGAGTTTGCCGCTCAGCGTGCCGGTTGCCAGCCCAACTTCAGCTTACTCCCCGACCAGGAGGTCATTCCCTATTACCGCGCTGATCTCGTGGCGAGCATTGAGAAGATGCAACGGATCCTCGGCTTTACGCCTCAAGTGAGTCTCGCGGCAGGACTGGCTGAGTTGGTGGACGGCTATCTGGCGCAGGGTTGATGCACGATGCGGGAGGACAAACGGAGAGAGTGAAATAAGTGGATGCGAGTCTAGTCCTTGATGTATAATCAGGCACCAGAATGGTAGGTGTGAGTGACCTTTAGGAGATAGCAATGCCAGCGAGCATTCAGATTG
>CAMPHP010000828.1 GCA_946885925.1 uncultured Litorilinea sp. | reverse complement strand
ACCCAACCGCAGGTTTCCCATTACCCCCTTCTATATTCAACCACCAACTATTCGCAACGAACCAACGTTATCGATCCAGCCAGACAGTCTCAAAGCGGTCAAACTTCGACCAGGCGCGCTGGTCAAGCGACAAGCCCTTGACAGCCTGATTGGCGATCACAGAATGGGCACAGAAGCCGATCAGGAAGAAGGGTGGATTCTCATCCAACATGTCCAGACCCTGGTTGATCAACTCCTGACGTGCCGTTGGGTCAACCTCCAATGCTAACTCATCGAGCAGCGCATCGAAGTCAGGATTGGAGTACTTCGACCAGTTCTGGGAAGCGCCCGTGCGTATGGTCAGGTTCCAAAGCGGGTAAGGGTCCAAGACTGGCGAAGAATAGATGTCCGCCTTGAAAAGATCAAAGTCACCTGAGCTAAGCACATCATTGGTGCGCGGGCGCTCGACCACTTGAATATCACCCGTGATGTTCAACGCGCTACGCAGCAGTTCAGCAAAGGCAGGTACGGCTACCTCAGAAGAAGAGGCTTCGGTCCAAGCGGTAAAGGTGGTCTCAAAGCCATCGGGATAGCCTGCCTCGGCCAAAAGTTGGCGTGCAGTCTCAATGTCCTCAGTCTTGTCAGGGCGATAGCCAGGCATTTGCAGCAGTTCCTCGCGCGGCGTTGCCCACGGGCTTGCTACAGGCAGCCAGCGCGAGACGAACGCAGGCTCCCAAACAGGGGTGAATGCATCAATGATGGCCTGACGGTCAACCGCCAAATGGATCGCCCGACGTACCAGCGGGTTGTCAAAGGGCGGGTGCTCGTTATTGATGGCAACCATGTGGGAATTCAGACAAGGCGCTTGTGCCGTGACCATCTCAGGGCGATTTTGCGCTTCAAGCCAAGTGTCAACCGAACCGTTGAAGGTCAAATCAGCTTGACCTGTTAAGACAGCAGTACCGCGGTCGGGCCATGCCGCTACATGCAGCATTTCAACGCGCTCTACATAGGGCAGTTCAGGATTCCAATGCTCGGTATTGGCCTCCAAAACCAGCTTTTCACCCTGGATATATTCGACAAACTTAAAGGGGCCTGTGCCGGTGGGGACTGTCACACCACGTAGGTCATTATCATTGGCTTCCAGTTCTTCACTGGAGTAGATAACCATCGAGTCGCCCGCCAAGACTTCGAGGAAGAACGGAGTTACTTGGGCAAGGGTAAATTCGACGGTCATATCGTCCACGGCAGTGACCGACGTCACCATCGCCAACTGCTCGCGAATGCCACTGATGGAGAGATTCGAGGGCGGGTCAATGATGCGGTTAAAGGTTGCCACCACATCATCGGCATTAAAATCTGTGCCATCTTGGAAAGTGACACCTTCGCGCAAGGTGAAGGTATAGACGGTCTGGTCATCGGAGAGTGTCCATTCCGTTGCCAAGGCAGGCACAATCGTGTGATAGCCATTGGCTACGTTCCACATGACCAGGCCGTTATACATCATGGCGCACCCAGCACAGCCACCCCCCTGATGCATATCAAAATGTGTCGGGGCCATACCCCATGCAGTGGTCAGTGTGCCACCGCGCTTGGGGTTCTCTTCCGGAGCCGCCATCATCCAGTCGCCTGACTCGACGGTAGCGTCAGTATCTAGCTCAATGATCTCGGGTTCAGCTACCTCGCTGGACGCAGATCCCTGATCCGCAGCCGGTGCCGCTGGTGCCGCGCAGCCTACCACGACCGCCATAAGTGTTACCAGTGAAAGGATTCGCCACCACGTTTTCTTCACAACTTTCTCCTTTTTTCCTTTGATCGCCATGTTGGGTTGTTATGTGACACTTGTCAGATAGCGACTGTCAATAGAATATGGTTTATCGGGTTGGGGGACCCAAGAGGTAAGTAGGCTACGCAACTTGTGAAAACAAGATCCTGCGGCTCCGCCAATAAGGGGGCAACCAAGATCATGAGTGTTGGACAAAAGCTAGCAAGACAAAAGCTAGCAAGTAGTGCACGAAAGTGAGTACAGAAAACGAGGGCATCTACCTTCCATCATGTCCTTACTAACTTTGCGGGAACAGCAACAATGTGGGCTGCTAATTGGGGAGCAGCGGGCGTCGGTGTGCTGGCTGGTGCGTATGATTAAACAATTTTTAAGTGCTTGGGGTTGATTCTAATTCAATACAAAAACCCTTGTCAAACAGAACCGGGGATTCATACCACACCCGAATCTGCTCCCGATGCTGTTTGACCCAAGGTGAGAGCCGCCAATTTATGCTCATGGATATTCCTCCGCTACATCTGCCTACCGCTAAGGCTTCCTATCGCTAAAGCACCAAACTTTATAAAGTCATTTTTGAGGGTTATCCATATTCATTGAAGAAGTACAACTGCGCTTTTTGGCATAGAAATTTGGGCATAAAAAACGAGACCGCGAGTCGCGGTCTCGTTTCAAGTATCTAGTTGTAATACACTACCAATACTCGACCTTATTCGCCAGGGGTAGCTTCTTCCATGGCGGCAGTCGCATCAGAAAGCGCCTGATCCAGTGCGGTGAGGAAGGTCGTGAACTGGCTGCTGCTGCGGTTTAGTGCCTCCACGGCAGTTTGCAGTCCAGCCACATCACTGTTCAGGTCGGATTCCAGTGTCGCGACCTGTGTTTGCAGCGTTTGGGCCTGTTGTGCAACCAGGTCTACGTTATAACTCACAGCACCGACATTCTCGTCAATTCGGGCAACACTCGCCTCGAGCAAATCCAGCCGTTCGCCGCCGCTGAAGCTGAGCGTACCGCCGTTGATCACGGCCAACA
>CAMPHP010000827.1 GCA_946885925.1 uncultured Litorilinea sp. | reverse complement strand
GGTAGTGGGTTATCTGCTTGCGCTCCTGCTCAATCAGAAGGTCGTTGGATTGAGCATCTGGCGCACCATCTTTTATCTCCCATCGGTGCTCTCTGGCGTTGCTGTCATCATCTTGTGGATTCTGGTGCTCAGCCCGGAGTTCGGGCTGGTCAACTCCTTGCTGGCTAATGTGGGCATCGAAGGGCCCAATTGGCTTGGAGATGAAGACTGGGCGCTGCCATCCCTGGTAATGATGAGTCTGTGGGGCGTTGGCGGGAGCATGTTGATCTACCTGGCTGGCCTCCAGGGCATCCCTACCGAAATGTATGAAGCCGCCAAGGTGGATGGAGCCAATGAATGGCAGCAGTTCTGGCATATCACCATCCCCATGACATCACCCGTCATCTTTTTCAACTTCGTCATCGGGCTGATTGGTGCGCTGCAAACATTCGACACAGCCTTCATCGCCACCAATGGCGGCCCCGCCTGGTCCACCTACTTCTATATGCTCCACCTTTTCAACAGCGCCTTTGAAGAACTCAAGATGGGTTATGCCTCAGCACTGGCCTGGGTGCTCTTTCTCTACATTATGCTGTTGACCCTTCTTACCTTTCGCTTTGGCTCGGCGTGGGTCTTCTATGAAGATAACTTCCGGCGCGAGCGCAAATAACGCGATGCCATCCTAGCTGGCAAAACCGCCAATCAGAACCGCCCGTCCATGGCCCTGCAAAACGCTCCTACCCAACCCGACACTGTCCACCATACGCGCAGCATCCCCCGGCTTCACAAGGGGACAAGCAGCGTACGCGTCCAGCGCGTGATCAAAAATGTGCTGGTCTATCTGTTGTTGACCGTTGCCGCCATCGTCATCTCCATTCCGCTGGTGTGGATGGTCTCGACCGCGCTCAAAACTCCCAAACAGATCTTTACTTGGCCGATGGAATGGATTCCCGATCCATTTGTTTGGGAGAACTTCTCACGTGCTATGACCTCGCGGCCCTTTGGCCGCTGGACGATCAATTCCTCCATTGTTGCCTCGCTCAGCGTCATTGGTCACTGTCTTTCCGCAACCGTCGTAGCCTATTCGTTCTCGCGACTGCGCTGGAGGGGACGCAATACGGTCTTCTTGGTCATGTTGGCAACCTTGATGCTGCCGGAAGAAGTCACCCTGGTCCCCCAGTTTCTCATCTTCCGCGACTTAGGCTGGGTCAATACACTGCTCCCGCTTTGGGTACCACCCTTTTTTGGTGGGGCATTCAACATCTTTGTCATGCGCCAGTTTATGATCACGCTGCCCCGCGAGCTAGACGATGCCGCTCGTTTAGATGGATGCACCTACATCGGCATCCTCATACGGATCATCGTGCCCCAACTCTTGCCCGTACTTGGCTTTATCGCCATCAACACCTTTCGCGCTCGCTGGAATGACTTTTTCCGTCCCTTGATCTATCTCAACGACCCACAACTCTTCACGCTGGCATTGGGTCTGCGTTCATTCCGCGACGAGTTTTCAGTTGAATGGAGTTTGCTGATGGCGGCATCATTGGTCGCCATGCTTCCAGTCATTGTGCTCTTCTTCTTTGCCCAACGCTACTTTATCCAGGGCATTGTCTTTACCGGTGTCAAAGGCTAATTCGGCAACCTGTCTCGTAACCTACGCGACAAACTTAGGAGGTAGACCAATGCAGCGTAACAATCTCTCCCGTCGTCAATTTTTATTAGCTTCCGCCGGTGTTGTGGGGATAACGGCCTTGAGTGCCTGTGTGCCAGCCGCACCATCTTCTAACACTAGCACCACAAGTGAGCAGCCAGAGGCGGCAGCCGTCTCCGCCGAAGGTGGTCAGATCAGTTGTCTATTCCACTCCTCCACAGGCACAGGAGCCTATTGGACTCCGCGTCTAGACATGTTCGCAGAGCAACACCCAGAAATTGAGTTCACCCCTCTGCCCACTGCCGACGACGCTGAATATGTGCAGAAGATCTCGACGATGGTTGCCGGTGGCACACCCCCTGAGATGGTCAAGTTTTCCGGTGGGCGCATGTTGGCGACAGCATCCAGAGGGATCTATGAGGACCTTACGCCACGGCTGGAGACATCCGAGCTTTTCCAGCGTGTTTGGGAACTGCTCCCCGGTGCTGGCAGTGAACTGACCTACTGTGGTGAGCAGCTTGGCGTCCCACAAGATATTGCTGCCCGCCAATGGTTCTACAACCAAGATATTTTTGATGCCGCGGGCGTGGACTATCCCACACTTGAATGGACTTGGGACGACATGGTGAGTATGGGTCTCGCGATCACCAACGCAGACGAAAATCTCTGGTTTATAACGCCCCCTGTCCACAGCTTCGAGGATGCTAGCGACTGGTACTGGCAGGCAGGTACCACCCTCTTTTCCGATGATTGCGGCACATCCAACCTAGCTGCTGAGAAAAATATCATGGCAATGGAATTCTTCGTAGGTCTCTTCAAGACCCATAACATTGCCCCATCGCCATCCCTGGGTCTGGGCGATATCGGTATCAGCTTCGACACGGGTAGGGTTGCCATGATGATGAGTTCGACCGGAACCTTAGCCGCACAACTCGGACCAGATGCCACTTGGGATTTCAACTGGAGCACGCTCTTTGCTCCCACGGGTCCTGGTGGCAACAATGGCTTTGTCAAGTCCAACGGGTTTGCATTGGTCAAGGGAGGGCCACAGCCTGATCTGGCGTGGCAATTCATTGAGTGGTGGCACACCGACGAAACGGCGACTGCCTTTGCCGAGTTGGGCGAATTGGTGCCGCGCTCCGACATTCGCGAGCAATACTCGAT
>CAMPHP010000826.1 GCA_946885925.1 uncultured Litorilinea sp. | reverse complement strand
CACTCTGGCCGCCTTTGGCTAACCTGCTGATAGAGTGGCTGAACCAGATGCTCGGTACTCAGGTTAGTGGCCTTATCATCAGGATTGGTGGCACTGAAGAAACTGAGGTGACGTGACCGTTTGACTTCGCCCTTTTCGACCAGTACGATACTGCGTGCGTAGTTAGCGTACTCTTGCAGGGTATCGAAATAGATTCGACCAACCGCGTATTGGACATCCAACTGGTATTGAAACTGATAGGGAATCTGCTCAGGACTGCCTACTAAGAGCAGGTAGTAAGGAAGCTTACGTGGATCGACTGGACCAGGCCCCGATCTGTGGCGCGCACAGAATTTGGGCTTTGACTCGCCCGGACGGTAGCCATCTTCCCCTTCATAGACTCTGTAAAGCTCCCCTGCCTGTTCCTGGCGCAATCTCAACAGTTCACCGAGTGCGTCCTTGATGCTAGGATCGGCGTCGTGGGTAAAGATGATGCCCCAACCTGTCTCGTTCAGCTTATTAGGATCAATCCCTTCAACTACACCTAGGTGTTGCTCAGTTCGCAGCCGCTGTCTATAACGTAATTCTTCAATATTCTCTGGTGGATTTTCTGCGCGAATAAGTTGCGCGAGTGTATCACCCGTCATAGGAGGGAGATCATACGTGCCATCTACACCATTCAGACCGTTGAAATATAAGAGATTATCTTCCATTGGAACGCTGCACTCTCTCCACCCCTTCTATCGCTATCCTTCGCCTATTCTTGGAAAGACTTCACATTCCGGCTGATCGCAGCAATCCGATCATCATCAAGTTGAGCAACATGTTCCATGAACAGCCGGTGAATAAAAAGATAGCTGCCGCCGCTCCTGTGCAGAAAGGTCAGTTTGACACAATAGTCCAGAAAGCGAGCATAGTGGTGTGGAATCAGCCCCTCACTATAGAGCAGGGCGCGCAGAATATAGTGCTTGACCACCGAGTCGGCCCCTCCGATGAGTCCGCCGCCTAACCCAAGAAACAGTCCAAAGATTAAGCCGAGGTACAACTCCCCGAGGGACCAGCCGAGCCACAAGCCTATCCCCAAACCCACTATGCCAAAGCAGATCCCCAGTTTGAGCGCGTTCTGTACAGACAGTTTGATTCCTTGATTTGGAGTTTGCGTTTCTGCAGGCTCTACCAGTTCTGTTTGCTCTTTCGGCTCAAACAAGGTTCCAAAGAGTACTCCCCCCATCAGCCCGACAGGCACAGTAACAGTCCGAATGTCCGCAACTGAAGTCCATGCGGCAGTCAGCATAACTAGCAGTCCGTATTCAAGTCCTGAAAGCAGGCCAACTACAAGGCCGATTAAGAGCGAAAAAGAGAGTCCCACCAGCAGCCCAAAAACGAGTCCGCTACGTTGCCGCTCTAGCAAGTTACTAGAACGGGTCCAACCATCAATACTAGATATCCACCCAGACCATCTGGCAAGCTTTACTGGCCTGAATCCCGCAATGACGCTGCCCACCAATACCCCAATCAATCCTAGCTGGAACGCGTTACTCGGCTCTGCTCCTATATCGATAAGGAGATAAAAAGTGAGACCCTGGAACAGTCCCCAGAAAAGACCTGCATACAAGCATCTACGCAGTGCCACCCATGACTGGCTCATCTTGCTAACCGGTTGTATTAATCGAAATCCACCGCCTAGCCCATCCACAACTCCGGCAAGTAATCCCAAGAACGCGCCGACAATCAGCCCAAGCACGAGGCCGCTGACAGGCCCTACATTCATTCCAATCGAGACCGTGCCGGTTGCAGGATTGAGTAGAAGGTAGACCAGCCCAAAGAGTAGCCCGAGAACTCCCCCGACTACGAGTCCGTAAACAGGGCCCCACGCGGCCATGAATAGGGGGCCTGTTGGCGACCAGCGGTTAGTTTGGGAAAACCAACTGGGCTGCATGCGTTCGATTAAGAAGATCGTCTGTCCATGCTCCACCATTTGATCTGCAAGCCAGCGCAGCCATCTGAGTGTCTCGTGGGGAGCATAGGAATGCTTGTCTTGATGATGGGAAAGCGTTTGCTGGCGCAGAAACATTCGCTCGATGTATGTGTCAAACAAATACTGGTAGCTCGTCTGTGCTTCACCAACGAATGAGATCGCTTCAGCAGACCATCCCTGGTATATCAGTATCATGATATTGAGCATAAATGGCGACGAAGCCATTCTCATCAGTTCTGGATCATGTTGCAAGGCAGTACACAGACCGGAAAGCTCATTACCACCTCGGCTCACATAGTCGGCAATTTGGTCTGGAGTGAGGGGCTGCAACAGGACTGCGCCTTCAAGTCCAAGTTTGACAGAGAGAGCCTCATACTCAGCCAAACGGCAACAGACTACCAGGGGCATGGGATCGTCCTGATGGAACTGATTTATAGCCTCAATACACTCTTCTCGATACTCTTGTTGGACTTCGTCTAGCCCATCCAGCAATAGGATCAGTTCCCTGTTTTCTAGCCAGAGCCGTGCCCGATCCTTGTCAACGCTGTACAGAACATTGAGTTCCTCAACCAGCCATTCGGCCAGAGGCGTTCTACGTTCCACCCAAGAGGAGAGGTTGAACACAACAGGAGTAGGGCTCAACTGCTTCGTCATGGAGCGCACCAGTAGCTCGCGAGCTAGTTCCAACAGAACGGTCGTCTTGCCACTTCCTGGTTCACCCAAAATAAGCAGCATTTGCCCCATACGCTCGTACACGTCAATGATGTGTGCAGAAGGCGGGAGTATCACATCAGGCCGTGCACTATGATGGAAACGATACTGACGTAGGGGATTATGTAC
>CAMPHP010000825.1 GCA_946885925.1 uncultured Litorilinea sp. | reverse complement strand
CTTGCTAGCCTACCCACCGGAACGGTGATTACTTGGCGATCCCTCCTGGCTACGCTATACTTCCTATAGCGCCGACAGCGTGAGATGACGGAGAAGGCCAGTGTGTTATCTACGCCTATTAAACGTCTGTCGGCACGCTTTTGTGGCTATGACGACCTTGTTACCGGGATAGGGTTAACGGGATGGGATTAACGAGATCTGATAGCCCACATTCTATTATCGACATTGTTGCAGTCGCATTAGATGCGACAGGTGAATTTCTTTCTGGGAGTCTTTAATGATGCAGGATTCGCTTTGTGCAGAAACTGACGCAAAGGAGGCTGATTGTCAGTCCTCTACGCGCTTGGATTTGAACAAGCATCACACAATGTTGGTGCGCCCCTCTCTATACACAGTGGTCTATGACCCACAATCTGATGGTTTTGCAGAACTCCAGAAAGAATGGAATCCTCTACTTCAACGCAGCCGTTATAACACCATTTTCCTGACCCATGAATGGCAGACAACTTGGTGGCAATCCCTAGGAACCGGCGATCTGTGGATTGTGGCTTTTCGCCGCGAGGACACCGGCGAACTTGTAGGCATTGCACCGCTCTATCTGGTGACACCAGAGGGAGGACGTTGGGCAGGCAAACGTAAATTTAATCTGGTAGGCTGTATCGAGGTCAGTGACTATCTGGATCTAATCATCGCCAAAGGGTATGAGGAGCTCGTCTATGCGGCCTTCTATAACTGGTTGTGTAGCAGCGAAGCACCAGCTTGGGATGTGCTGGACTTGTGTAATCTTCCGCAAGACAGCCTGACCTATCAGAGTTTCCCAAGCGTCGTGGATCACGCCAGCTACCGGGTGGATGTTAGCCAAGAAGATGTGGCACCTCAGTTTGCCCTCCCTATCCATTACGATACCTATCTACAAGAGCAAGTTGAAAAAAAGCAGCGTCATGAGATTCGACGCAAGCAACGGCGTGCCGAACGAGAGACCACAGTCGACTTTTATTATGTGGGGCCGGAGCATAATCTGGCAGCAGAGCTGGATGACTTCATCGCGTTGCAACAGGCCAGTCGTGAAGACAAGGCCGGGTTTATGACTCCGCAGATGCGCCAGTTCTTTGGCATCATGGCCCAACGAATGCAAGAGGCTGGATGGTTGCGTCTTTGCTTCCTGGCGATTAATGGCGAAAAGACCGCTTCACTGCTTGCCTTTGAGTACAACCGGCGCTATTTGCTCTATAATTCGGGCTATGATCCCGATGCCTATTCTCACCTCAGCCCCGGTTGGGTCTTATTGGCCTATACGATCCAATATGCCCTTGCGGTGGGATGCGAGGTCTTTGACTTCATGCAGGGAGATGAAGAATATAAGTATCGCTTTGGCAGCGAGGATTATAAGGTAATGCGCGTATTGGTAAGCCACGAGGCATAAGAACAGCCACGTGTAAGCGCAGTTAGGTGCAGGTGCTGTTAGGTGTAAGAAGGAGTGCATAGCATGGATGAGTCCAAGAGCAACATGCAGCCAGAGGATGATCAGGATCTAGACGCGAAACCTACAGGCGCACAAGCAGAGAATGAACGTGTAAAGGCAGCCCAGAAAGCGTATGAGCCTGAATACACGCGACCCGCAGCGCGCCGCAGCAGCGATGATCGCTCGAATGCCTTTAACAAGCTAGCTTGGCTTATGGAAGGCGCAACGGGTATGTTGGAGGAGCTGCGCCATAGCGACTTGGGTCTGTCCGAGGAGTTTTGGGTGCATGTCTATGCTATGCGTCGGGAAGGATTGCTGGCGGCGCGTGCGGGTATTGACAGTCTCTTGGCACGCACCGAAGAGGAGAGCCGCAAAGCCCAAGAGCAAAGCGAACGCAAGGCTCGGCGTGGCGATATTGCTATTGAGTGAAATGAGTAAAAGCGTTATTTCCTCGTGACACCTTCCGGCAACTCTGCTGGAACCACAATTGTCTCTTCTTGGCGGATATGCACTTGTCCTGGTCGCCCACCAGGAACACGGGTAACAAAACGTCGTGGAGTTATCGCCACCGGCACGGCGTGATCTCCACGACGTTTTGAATAGTAGGCCGCCAGTTGCGCGGCGGCTTGCTGCGTCTCTTGGTCTACCGGCTGACCGCCACTGCGAATGATGACATGTGCGCCAGGGACATCGCGCGCATGAAGCCACACATCTGCCGCCGTGGCAAGGGTAAAGGTAATCTGGTCGTTTTGCCGCGCATTGCGCCCCACGATGATCTCAACGCCACTCTGGCTATAGAAGCGCAGCAACTCTTGGGGGGTGCGCGTGGCTTTGGTTTTGCCCGGACGTTGAGGCAGCATTCCTGACACCTGCAATTCACTGGTCACGGCGGCAATCTGTGGTTGGTTTTCAGCCAATGCGAGGTCGGTCGCTAGCTGGTCAAGAAACGCTAGATCAGCAGCCAGTTGCGCCTGCCGTGTGGGGATGAACTCGGCGGCACGCGCCAGCTTGCCTGCGCGCTTAAATTTGCGCTGGGCTTGCTCCACAGGCGAAAGAGCAGGGTCGAGGGCAATCCGCAATGGTTCACCTTCACCCAAATCGACCTCCAACACCTTCTGCCCCGGAACAATTTGTGTATGCAGTGCCAGCAACCACTCTGCTTCGGTACGCAGCTTGGCTGTAAGCCCCTCATCTGGCGCATCACCAGCCGAGGCTGCCAACTGCCGCTCGACACGCCGGCGCGCCCGCGCCAGTTGTGCACTTACCTGTTGGCGCAATCCAGCATAGGAATCCACAGGTTGGTTCTCACCCTGGGTTGTCCCTGCTTGTGTGGCA
>CAMPHP010000824.1 GCA_946885925.1 uncultured Litorilinea sp. | reverse complement strand
TGCCTGTGCCCCAGACGATGCCATAAGTACAACCCAGCACGACAAGTGGTGCGAGAATGGCTAGGGGCCAACTGCGTAATCCGAGCCGGTGCAGCCCAAGCACTTTCCAACCTTCACGCGTATAACCATCACGGGTCATGACCAGCATCATGAGCAAGACTGCGACCAGCGGTGTAAACATGGAGATGATCCTGCTACTTTCGCCGAACCGCCCTGCCATGAGGGCAACCAGCACGGCAAGTCCGAAGGCGAAGACGTAGTACAAGGTTGCTTTCGTTAAACTGCTCATGTGAGTAAACACAGTTGCACTCGGTTCCTTTCTGACTGTCATAAATCTGATTGCCATAACAGGTTTGAATATTCAGATACATTCGCATCGTGCCCCTCATTTTGCTGTTGCTGGTTGCTTCGCCGGTGTAGAGTTTGGGAGAGCACGATTGACAGTATGGGCGCGCTGAGGCATACCGTCATTGAACCAAAGACAGAGGAAGAGGTTGATTTACTGGGTATAGATGGTTGACGCGTACTGGCTTTTGGCAGTACGCCAAAGAGGGGTAGTTGTTTGAACCTCTAGTAGTCCAGTGGAGATCTAGGGGGATTTCTGCCAGAAGCTACAACAGGTCCAGCGCGCGGGCACTGACGAGTGCCTGTGTACGGCTGCTCACACCTAATTTGCCAAAGATGTTGTTGAGGTGCTTTTTGACTGTGCCGACAGTGACAATGAGCAGAACAGCGATCTCGTTGTTGGACAGCCCATTGTTGACAAGGCGTAGAATTTCAAGTTCACGCTCGGTCAATGGCTCAACAAGATTTTGCATGGGTAAAGGTTGGTGGCTTGAAGATTTCTCTTGAGTGGTCTTCTCTTGCACTGTCTTCTCTTGCTTTGTCTTAGGCATATCCATTGCCTCTAGCAGTGTACTGACATAGGGCAGCAGACGCTGTTGCGCTTCATCAAAGGGTTGGCGTACCAGCCAAAGCTTACGCTCTAAAAGCATAAGCCGGACAGGTTCACCTTCATCGACAAAGATACGGACATATCCTTCTGGTTCAGCCAACATGAGCGCACGCATCAGGGCCTCTTGTGCAGCGTTGCGCTCATGTTGTGCATGGGCGACCAGCGCACGCAGCAGCCAGATCTCGATTGCGTGGCTCATCCAGCCGTTGCTTTCCGCTGCACCGAGCAGATCAGTTAGTAGTTGTGTTGCTTCGGTGAGCCAACGCGGTTGTGGATCCTGTTGATATTGGGCGAGCCACACTCTTACCAGTGTCAGTTGTTGGACATAGCCTACTGCGCTCTTATCACCCAATTGGACAGTCTGGGACCAGCGCAGCCCACTTGTGAGATCGCCTTGTGATATCGCGAGCCGTACCTGTTGCGCGGCCAACCAAGCACGGGCGGCAGTGGCAGAAATCTCCATTTGGACCAGCCACTCGTCTCCCTGCTGCAGCGTGAGTCTAGCCCCCTCTATATCTCCGTTCGCTCGCTGCGCACGCGCTAAGGCTGTATGGCTGCGCGCCAACATGCTCCTCTCGGTCGTTCCCTGCAACAGATGAATTCCATCTCGTAGCGACTGCATTGCACCTTCCAACTCGTTTCTCTCACACAAGACCTCACCAATGCCAATATGCGCTAATCCTGCTGCTGGCATCCGTTGAGTACCCCAGCGCGTGGCGTGTGCAAGAGCCTCTTCGCAAATCTGTTTTGCCTGCGACAAGTTGCCTTGTCTCGCTTGATAGGTGGCAAGCTCTTCTAAGCATGCCAGAGCAATGTACTCAGCTCCGCTGGCTACAGCGTTAGCGATAGCTTCGGTCAAAGTTTGCTGACCTGCTAGACTCTCTCCGCGTTGGAGATGGGCCACCCCAATCGTCATAACCGCCGCCGCGCGTAGAGGGTGGTTATGAGTAGGAAGTTTTCCGAGTGCCTGTTGTGCAAACGCAATGGCGTTGGGCATGTCACCACGAAAACGTGCGATGGTTGAATGCAATACCATGAGTCCGCCAGCTACCTCGTCGGGCAGATCGGGGCTGTTGAGGGTTGCAGACGCATTCAGTAAAAGTTGTTCGACAGCATCGAATTGACCGAATAGAGCAAGGGCAATCCCATAGGCCAAGGTTAATTGGGGACGGGCATGGATGATCGCAAGGGGTAGGCGTTCCATCAACTTCCGCATCATCAAGACCTCGCTGCGATGGAACAAAATTGCCATTGCGACACCCTCGACCAAGATTGCCGCTCGTTCTACATCCGGTATCGCCAGCGCGTGACCAACCGCCGCCTCAATCTGCCCAATCCCTTCATACCATAGGCTGGCGCGGTGGTGTAGCTCTGGAATAAGCGAGGGGTAATCCTGTCGCAGCCGCAGACGCAAGACCTCTGCAAAGAGTTGATGATAGCGATACCATTTGCGCTCATCATCCAACGGGATCAGGAAAAGGTTGGCATGTTCCAACTGCTCCAAGAGCTTCTGGCTATGCTCGCTACTGTGCCAACCGCCATCAACCTCTTCTACTTCTTCCCCAACAACTGCTTCTTCCCCAACAATGGCATCGCACAACGCTCCACACATTTGCTCTAGGATCGAGGTTTGCAGCAGAAAGGATTGCATTGCTTCTGACTGTTGGCTGAGTACCTCCTCCACCAGATAGTCCACAATGTAACGGTTACTGCCACTGAAGAGAGCAATAAACTTCTCCTTATCCGCTACACCTTGAAGCGATAGCGCCGCTCGTTGCAGACCGGCGATCCACCCTTCGGTGCGGCTCTCCAGCGCAGTCGTCGCGCCATCGGATAGCTCTAGCCCCA
>CAMPHP010000823.1 GCA_946885925.1 uncultured Litorilinea sp. | reverse complement strand
TATCGCCAAAGGCCATTGCAGCCACCCCAGGTAAAATATTAGATGAGGCAGCGCCAGATAAATTGTCGAAACAGGTAGCAGATAGCCCGCCAACGCATCAAATGTCATGGTAGGGCGAGCAAGATCCTGGGGAGCAACAGCAGTCGCATGGGGATTCACATACATAGGGTCAAAGTACCCGATGGCTTACACAGCAATTTCCAATAAATTGTATAGAATGCTCTACACAACTGGCACTTCTTTAACAAACTCCTCAACACAATAGCCCCGATCTCTTTAGCTCGTACAAGATCTCATACGAGCAGACGAATCCACGTAGGCACCAGGACACGCGATGGCGATTGTAGCAAGTTTAGAGGAAGCACGCAATTGGTGGAGGGGTATCGATGGGGTTGTCTCAGGATGAGGAAGGTGGACTATCCTTAGAAATCAGTAGTTAGGAATCAGTAGTTAGGAAAAACAACTTTCCTCCATAATTGACAGAAAATTGCGCTTTATGCTACGATGCCCTGGACGCGAATGATCTGACCAATATTGTAAAGCACGTCTTTACGGTCATATGTAATGCTCATGAACGGCGACTCATAGTTTTGTCGTCATACTCCTACTTGTCCGTAAATGGATCAAGTACAGTTTTTCTTTTCGTTCCCAAGTTTCCATCGAATATACATCTATCCTAGCTTGAGGAGGAGCAATGTCTGCCCCGAAGCATCTCTCACGACGTGAATTCTTACGTGTCGCATCGTTCAGCGCAGCAGGTTTGGCGCTAGCTGCTTGCGCTGCCCCTGGTGCAGCACCCAGTGGTCAATCTACAGAAGGTGGCGATGCCCCTTCTGGCGAAAAGACCACCATTCGTTACCACGCACGCATCGGTCAACAGGAAGACACCCTGTATGACATGCAAGCACCCAAGTTTATGGAAGAGAATCCCAATATCGAGTTAGTTCGCGAATCCTTCCCAGGTGACGAATACGAAACCAAGATTGCTACCATGCATGCTGGTGGGACAATGGGTGATGTAATCTGGAGTGCCCTCGGCGGCGCGAAGATTCAGTTCGCCTATGGTCAGGAGCAAATTGCTGCCATCGACGATCTGGTTGCAGCGCAAAACATCGATCTGAGCGAATGGTACGAAGGTTGTATCAACGCCATTACACTTGAAGGCAATCTCCTGGGTCTTCCCTTCAAGGCGCACCCTGGTCTCGCCATTGTCTACTACAACCAAACGGCGATTGAGGCCGCTGGTGGCGAAATCCCCACCAATGATTGGACACAAGAGCAACACCTTGAATTGGCACAGTTGCTGACTGTACGGGAAGGTGACCGCACCACCCAGTTTGGCTATCTGCCCCATGCTGGCTGGAAGGGCTTAGTCACCCTAACCCGCGCCTTTGGTGGCGAGCTGATCAATGAGGACGGTACGCAATTCCTGATTGCCGAAGAGGCTGGCATCCAGTCGATCAACTACCTCTATGATCTCTTCCAAACGCTCAACGTTGCGCCAGCCCCAGACCAGATGTTGGGTGCAGCCAACGACATGTGGATTAGCGGCGTCCTGGGAACCTATCAGGGCGGCACATCGGTCTCCGTCACCGACAGCGCCATTGGCGACGCCTTCGAGTGGATGGTTGTTCCCAATCCCAAGGGCCCTAGCGGTGTGGGTGGCTCGGACTATGAGGTAGATGCCCAGTGTGTGACCAATGCCTCGGAGCACAAAGAAGAAGCCTTCCAATGGGTCCATTATCTCTGCAACCACGAGAGTGGCGTCCAGTTGGGTATCATCGGTGGCACAGTCGGCGGTCGCCCGGATGTATATGGCGATGAGGAACTGCTCCAACATCCCTACCGCGTCGTCTTCAAGGAAGTGATGGACAACGCGATGGCGAGCCGCATCACCAACAACTGGCGGCAAACGGAAGCAGAAGTTGCCCTTGACCAGTTGCTACAGCCGCTATGGGCAGGTTCAGCCCAACCAGACGATGCGTTCATCGAGAACGTGCGCTCCAGCATTCAAGCTATCATGGACAAACCCCGCCCATAAGAGGGTTTGACAGATTGCTTTAAACGGGTGGTTGTCGCTTCATTCATGTAAGCGGCAATCACCCGTGTTCTACTGTGAGAGGATTCACGTCAATGAGTGTTAGTACTTCCAAACGGAGTTCCTGGCTAGGAACACCACTCCAACGCCGAGAAGCTATTGAGGGTTATCTCTGGATCGCACCATGGTTGATCGGCTTTATTGTCTTTTCCCTTGGGCCGATTCTCGCGTCACTCTATCTCAGCTTTACTGAGTACAGCATTGGTGGCTTGCCCGAATGGATCGGATTTGCCAACTTTAGCCAAGCATTCTTTAACGATCCACTATTCTGGCCTTCTTTGGGCCGCACAGCCTACTATGCTGTTGCTACGGTTATCCTGGGTGTGGCGCTGTCACTATTGGCCGCCTTGCTGCTCAACCAAAATCTGCGCGGGCGATCCATCTTCCGTGCGCTCTACTATCTACCCTCGCTAACGCCCGTCGTTGCCATGGCAATCCTGTGGCAATGGTTGCTTCAACCACAAGTAGGGATGGTAAACTATCTGCTCTATGAGGTCGGCATTCGCGGTCCCGGTTGGCTGACTGACCGCGCTTGGGCAATCCCCTCGTTGATCATGGTCTCCCTTTGGTCGAGCATTGGCGGCGGTCGCATGATTATCTTTTTGGCCGGTCTCCAGGGGGTTCCCAAAGAACTGCATGAAGCTGCTGAGATCGATGGTGCGAACACATGGCAACGGTTTACGAATGTTACCTTGCCACTCATCTCG